>NZ_PSUB01000011.1:0-111562 GCF_002931595.1 Rathayibacter sp. AY2B9 | reverse complement strand
GATCGGCGGGGCCGGGGGCTCCCGGGCCGGGGCTCTCGGGGCCGGAGCTGTCCGGGCCGGCGCTGTCGGGTCCGGCCGCTCCGGGATCCGTCCCGATCGGCGTCGTCGCTGTGCTCGCCGCCTCCGTGCCGTCCGGCTCCGCGGAGCCCGGCGGGGTCGTGCTCTGTCCTGTCATGCTGCGAGTCTCCCGTGCGCTCCACGGCCCGGACCATCGGGGGAACCCCTGATCCGACCCCGAGAGCACCCCCGATCGTGCGGCCGACCTGTTTGGATGCAGGGGTGAGCACAGTCCCCGGCACCGCCGTCCGCCCCCCGCTGCAGCGGCCGCGGACGATGCTGCTCGGCGGGGTGTGCACCGCGGTCGCCGACCACCTCGGCTGGAGCGTGCGGAGGACCCGCCTCCTCGCCGTTCTCACGACCGCGCTCGGCGGGGGCGGCGCGCTCCTCTACCTCTGGCTCTGGGCGCTGGTGCCCCTCGCGCCGCTCGACTCGCGCGACGCGGATCCGGCCGTCCGCCGCTCCGCTCCCGTGGCCGGCCTGCTGACCCTCGCCGCCGCCGTCGCGGCGCTCGCCGTGCTGGTCGCCGTCGACAGCGGCGACGACGCCGACATCACGCGCGCGCTCGTCGCCGTCGGCCTGCTCGCGGGAGGAGCCGTCGGCTGGAGCCTCGGGCTCGACCGCGGCGACGCCGTCCGCCCCGCCCGGTACGGCTCCGCGGTGCGCCTCGCCTCCTGCGCGCTGCTGGTGCTCGCCGGAGCGGCCGTGCTCACCGGCCGCCCGAGCGCCCTCAACGCGGTCCTCGCCGTGGGCGTGCTGCTGATCGCCGCCGGCGTGCTGGCCGCGCCCCGGGTGGTGACCCTCTGGTCCGAGCTGATGGGCGAGCGCGCCGCCCGCGTGCGCGAGGAGCAGCGGGCCGAGATCGCCGCGCACCTGCACGACTCCGTGCTGCAGACCCTCGCGCTCATCCAGAACCGCGCCGGAGCCTCGAGCGAGGTCGCCCGCATCGCCCGCGCCCAGGAGCGGGAGCTGCGCGACTGGCTGTTCGAGCGCGACGTCCCGGTCGCCAACGACCTGGCCGCCGAGGTCCGGGCGATCGCCGCCGCCGTCGAGCTCGACTACCCCGTGCACCTCGAGGTGGTGGCCGTCGGAGCGTCCGTCCCCGGCGCCGCCGCGCTCCTCGCCGCGACCCGCGAGGCCGTGCTCAACGCGGCCCGGCACGCGGGCGGCGACGTCTCGGTGTACCTCGAGTCCTCCGTGCAGGGCGTCGACGTGTTCGTGCGCGACCGCGGCCCCGGCGTCGTCCTCGACGAGGTGCCCGGCGACCGCCTCGGCATCCGCGAGTCGATCATCGGCCGGATGGCGCGCGCGGGCGGCAGCGCGACCGTGCGTCCCGGGGGCGGCGGCACCGGCACCGAGGTGCATCTGCGGCTCCCCGCGGAGGTCGAGCGGTGACCCGCGTGCTGCTGGTCGACGACCACTCCATCTTCCGCTCCGGCCTGCGGGCCGACCTCGCCCCCGAGCTCGAGGTCGTCGGGGAGGCGGCCGACGTCGACTCCGCCGTCGGCCTGGTTGCCTCGCTCGCGCCCGAGGTGGTGCTGCTCGACGTGCACCTGCCGGGCGGTGCGGGCGGAGGCGGGGCCGAGGTGCTGCGGCGCAGCGCCGGGTCGTCGTCGCGCTTCCTGGCGCTGAGCGTCTCGGACGCCGCGGAGGACGTGGTCGGCGTGATCCGCGCCGGCGCCCGTGGCTACATCACCAAGGCCAGCTCCGGAGCCGAGGTGAGCCGGGCCGTGCTCGCGGTGGCGGGCGGGGACGCCGTGTTCTCGCCGCGCCTGGCCGGCTTCGTGCTCGACGCCTTCGGGGCGCTGGCTGGCGAGCAGGCGGAGTCGGTGGACGAGCTCGACCGGCTCTCGGCCCGCGAGCGCGAGGTGATGCGCCTGATCGCCCGCGGCTACGCCTACAAGGAGGCGGCCACCGAGCTCTTCATCTCGGTCAAGACGGTCGAGTCCCACGTCTCCGCCGTCCTCCGCAAGCTGCAGCTCTCCTCCCGCTACGAGCTCACCGCCTGGGCCTCCGCCCGCCGCCTGCTCTGAGGCGCGCGCGAGCAGTCAACCCCGTCCCTCCTCCCGCTCCTGCCGTCCGACACTGTCGGGACACGACAGGAAAGGACGACCCGATGGTGACCACCACCCCCGCTCTCCCGACCCTGGCCGAGCTCCTCCGCGACTCCCGGCCCGTGTCGCAGCTCTACGTCGACCTCGCGATCGACTCCGGGAATCCGCCGGACATCTCGCTCGAGCGCGCCACGTCCCTCGGAGACGAGCTCGCCCGCCAGGGTGCGCCCCAGGCCGACATCCAGGCCCTCACCGCTCTGCTCGAGGGGGCCGGGCGCCCCCAGGGCGGCTGCTGCCTCTTCGCGGTCGCCGTGGACGGGAGGGTCGTGCTGAACGAGGTGCTGCCGGGTCGGCCGGTCGCGCCCGAGGGCGTCTCCTACAGCCCGCTTCCGGACATCGTGCCGCTGCTGCAGCACCGGCCCGACCTGCGCGTCCTCGTCGTCGAGACCTCGCGGGACGGCGGCGAGATCCGCCTGCACCGCCTGGGCGCGCAGCGACCCGAGGCCGAGCAGGCCGTGCAGGGCCGCACCGACACCCTCCACAAGGCGCAGGCCGGCGGCTGGCGGCACGACCGGTTCCACCACCACGCGGAGGAGATCTGGCGGCGCACGCAGGCCGAGCTCGCCGCCGCGGTGGACGAGCTCGTGCGCGTGCACCGGCCGCGCCTGCTGGTCGTCGCGGGGGACATCCACGCCCGGCAGCTGCTCGCGCAGCAGCTCTCGCCGAGCAGCGCCGCGATCCTGGCCGTCGAGCCCGTGAACACGCGGGCCGCCGGCAGCGAGGAGGGGGCGCTGGAGCGGTTCGTCGACGAGCAGCTCGACCGGATCCTGCTGCGCGAGAAGGAGGACGTGCTCGACGCCCTGCGCACCGGGGAGCCGCGCCGCACCGTCGAGTACTCGCTCGGCGCGATCGTCACGGCGCTGGCCTCGGCGCAGGTCGAGACGCTGGTGCTCGACCCCGGCCGGCTGCGCGAGCGCGCTCTGCTGGCGCTCGCCGCGGAGCCGTGGGTCGCGTCGGCCCCGGAGGAGGCATTGGGCGCCGAGGTGATCGACTCCGTCGACGCCGCCCTCGCGCTGGCCCGCGCCGCCGTGCTCACGGACGCGCGCGTGCTCGTCACCGACTCCCGCACCGCTCCGGAGGGGATCGACGTGGTGACGCTGCCGCACGGCGCCGACGCCGCGGCGATCCTCCGCTGGCGCACCGGCCCGCCGGTCCCGGGGGCCTGAGCGGCGGGTCCCCGAGCGCGACAGGGCCCGGGCCCCGATCCTGCGATCGGTCCCGGGCCCTGTCCGGCCTCACGCCTGCGGGTCGTCCTCGCCCTCGGCGGCCGCGCGGCGGCGCGCTCCGAGGCCGAGCGCGGTGGCGCCAGCGGCCAGGAGTGCGGTGGCGCCCGCGATCAGGCCGACGCTCTCGACTCCGGTCGAGGCCAGCCCGCCGCCCGAGCCGCCGACGGGCAGCGGGGTGGGCGTGCCGGTCGGCGCGGTCGTGGGCACCGGGGACGGAGCCGCGGTGGGCGCCGCGGTCGGCCCGGCGGTCGGCGCCGTGGTGGGAGTCGCCGTGGGCGCGGTGGTCGGCGGGGTCGTCGGTGCCGTGGTCGGCCCGGCGGTCGGCGTCGGAGTCGGCGCCACCACCTGCGAGGCCGGCAGGATCTGCACGATGGTCGGACGCGGTGCCGCCACCGCCCCCGCCGCCGTGGATCCGTAGTCCGGGAAGAACGAGGTCGGCGCCTCGAAGGTGCCCTCCTCGCCCGGGTGCTGCACCGCCACGAACACGTGCTGGTCGAGGTCGTGGACGATCGGTCCGCAGGTCTCGGCGTCGCGGGGCACCGAGAGGAACTGCTCCACTCTGCCGCGCGTCGCGCCCTCGAGCGCGACCTTGAAGAGCCCGTCGTTGTAGCCGATGCCGCTCGGGGCGCCGTCGGTCGAGATCCAGAGGTTCCCGACCGAGTCGAAGGCCAGGTTGTCCGGGCACGAGATCGGCGAGACCTGGTCCGCCGGGAAGCCGGAGAAGTAGACGACGTCGCCCTGCGCCTGGTCGCCGCAGAGCATCAGCAGGTTCCAGGTGAAGGTGCGGCCGGTCTGGTCGCCGCCGTCCTCGATGATCTCGACGATGTGGCCGTCGCGGTTCTCGGTGCGCGGGTTGACCTCGGTCGCGCCCTCCTTGGCGCCCTCGGTGCCGCGGGCGGAGTTGTTGGTGCAGGCCACGTAGATCCGGCCGCTGGCCAGGCTGGGCTGCACGTCCTCGCAGCGGTCCATCTTGGTCGCGCCCGCGGCGTCCGCCGCCTGGCGGGTGTGCACGAGCACCTCGGCGACGCTCATCCCGGCGATCGTCGAGGCGCCGTTCAGCACCAGGGGCAGCCACTCGCCGATGCCGTCGAAGCCGCCGTCCGAGGGGACCGCCCCGGTGCCGGTGATCTCGGCGACGGGGGAGTCGCCGGTGAAGCGGGCGACGTAGAGGTCGCCCTCCTCCAGCAGGGTCTTGTTGTGGGCGCGGTCGCCCTCGATGTAGCGCTTCGTCGAGACGAACTTGTAGAGGTAGTCGAAGCGCTCGTCGTCCCCCTGGTACGCGACCACGCGGCCGTCCGGGGCGATGATGACGTTCGCGCCCTCGTGCTTGAGCCGGCCGAGCGCCGTGTGCTTCTTCGGCGTGGAGTCGGGGTCGAAGGGGTCGAACTCCACGATCCAGCCGAAGCGGTTCGGCTCGTTCTCGTAGCCCGGGGTGCGGGCGTCGAAGCGGGGGTCGTCGAGCTCCCAGAGGCGCGAGGTCTCGGAGTCGGCGAGGCCGTAGCGCTTCTCGGCGTCGCTCGTGCCGACGGCGCGGAAGTAGCCGTTGAAGTTCTCCTCGCCCGAGAGGATCGTGCCCCACGGCGTCGTGCCCCCGGAGCAGTTGCCGAGCGTGCCGAGCACGGTGCGGCCCTCGGGGTCGGCGACCGTCTTCAGCAGGTCGGTGCCGGCGGCGGCGCCGGTCACCTCGTAGGGGGTGTCGATCAGGTAGCGGCGGTTGCGCTCGCCCCCGCGGACGTAGGCCCACGGGCGGTCGACCGCGGTGCGGACCAGCTCGACGACGCTGAGGCCGTGGGCGGCGCGGCCGACGGCGCGCACGCGCTCCGGCTCCGCCTCGAGCTGCGCGGCCGGGAACATGATGCTCTCGTTCGTGTACTCGTGGTTCACGACGAGCAGGGCGCGGAGGCGCTTCGAGCCCGGGATCTCGACGATGTCGGTGTAGTCGTTGTTGTAGCCGAACTGCGCGGCCTGGGCGGCCTCCGTCTGGTCGGCGATGTCGAAGGCGGGGCTGTCGGCGAAGAGCGGGTCGCCCCAGCGGATGATCGGCTGCCAGGCGAAGCCCCCGGGGACGGTGAACCGGTCGACCGTGTACGGCACCGGAGCGATCGGAGTGAAGGCGAGCGGCGAGCCGTCGGCCGCGGTCGCCATGGCCGCCTCGGCGGTGGGCGCTCCTCCGGCGGAGGCGACGGCGACGGTGACCGCGCCGGCCAGGCCGAGGCCGAGGGCGCTGCGGCGGGAGAGCTGCGACGAGACGATGTCGCGGAAGTAGCTGTTGTGCGACGTGTTGCAGGTCGCGGTGGAGCAGGCGTTGGCGCACTTCAGCGCGCAGGTGACGGGGCTTCGCTTGCCGCGCACGTGGCCGGCCATCGGGAGGAGGAGCGGGCGGCGGGCGGTGTCTGACATGGAGGTCCTTCGATCACGAGCAGGAGACGCGATCGAGGCAAGCAGGGGGAGGGGGCGCCGATGCCGCCGGGTGGAGGCTCCTCCCTGAACGGAACGTGAACGTTCTCACAAGAAGGTGAGGCTCACCTTCCCTCCCGGCGGCCCTCCGAGCGCGCCTCCAGGACCGCCCCGACGTTCCCCGCGATCCACTCGACGACCGGCAGCAGACGCTCCGCCAGCTCCGCTCCCAGCGGCGTCAGCCGGTACTCGACGTGCGGCGGGACGACCGGCCGCGCCTCGCGGTGCACGAAGCCGTCCTCCTCCAGGATCCGCAGCGTCTGGGCGAGCATCTTCTCGCTGATCCCGCCGATCCGGCGCCGCAGAGCGCCCCAGCGCAGCGTGCCCGGAGCGAGCGCCGCGAGCACCAGGACGCCCCACTTGCTGGTGACGTGCCCGAAGACCTCGCGGCTCGGGCAGTCGGCGGAGTAGACGTCCCCGGCGAGCAGGGCGCAGTCGGCGATCGTCATGGGGTGCTCCTCGGGACAGGGGTGGTGACTGTACTAACGAAATAGTGGGTACTGCATTCCGGGAAGCAGGAGGAGGATGCGCCGGTTGCACCCTCCTGGCGGCGGACCCCGCCCGCCCCACCCGTCAGGAAGGACCCCTCATGACCCTCGTCGTCACCGGAGCCACCGGCCACCTCGGCCGTCTCGCCGTCGAGCACCTGCTCGCCCGCGGCACCGCCGCCTCCGACATCGTCGCCACCGGCCGCGACGCCGCGAAGCTCGAGGCGCTCGCCGCCGACCTCGGCGTCCGCACCGCCGTCGCGGACTTCGACGACCCCGCCTCGCTCGACGCCGCCTTCTCCGGCGCCGAGGCCGTCCTCCTCGTCTCGGGCTCCGAGGTCGGCAGGCGCGTCGCACAGCACACCGCCGCGATCGACGCCGCCGTCCGCGCCGGCGCGCGCCTGGTCTACACGAGCGCCCCGAAGGCGACCACGAGCGCGCTCATCCTCGCCCCCGAGCACAAGGCCACGGAGGAGGCGATCGCCGCCAGCGGAGTCCCCGCCGTCGTCCTCCGCAACGGCTGGTACAACGAGAACTACGAGCAGACCGTCGCCGAGCTCGCCTCCACCGGCAGCACCCTCTCGAGCGCCGGCGAGGGCCGCGTCGCCAGCGCCGCGCGCACCGACTACGCCGAGGCCGCAGCGGTCGCCCTGACCGACCCGTCCCTGGTCGGCACCGTGCACGAGCTCTCCGGCGACACCGCCTGGAGCTTCGACGAGCTGGCCGCGATCGTCGCCGAGGTCGCCGGACGCGACGCCGCGATCAGCCACGTCTCCTCCGACGAGCACGCCCGCGTCCTCACCGGCGCCGGCGTCCCCGAGGGCGGAGTCGGCTTCGTCGTCGGCCTCGACGCGAACATCGCCGACGGCCTCCTCGGCGGGACCGACGGCTCGCTCGCCCGCCTGATCGGGCGGCCGACCACGCCGATCCGCGCGTACGTCGAGGAGCAGCTCGGGCGCTGACGCTCCGGCGTCCCCGTCGGCCACCGTCCGGCTCGCAGGAGCAGTCCGCCCCCGCGAGCCGGACGGTGGCGCGCCCGGCCCTCCCGCGGCTCCGCGCCGGGCAGTCCCGTCCGCGGCTCCGCGCCCGCCCTCCGCGGCTCCGCGCTCGACCCGCCGCACCTCGCGCCACCGTGTCGGCGCCCCGACGTAGGCTGTCCGCCATGACCTCGACGACGCCTCGCTCCGGTATCGACCGCTCCGAACTCGACCCCGCGACGCGCCCGCAGGACGACCTCTACCGGCACGTCAACGGGCTCTGGATCGACCGCACCGAGATCCCCGCCGACAAGGCGCGCTACGGCTCCTTCCACGTGCTCCAGGAGGAGGCGGAGAAGGCCGTGCGCGACATCATCGTCGAGGCGCAGACCGCGCAGCACGGCACCGAGGAGCGACTGTTCGGCGACCTCTACGCCTCCTTCATGGACGAGGAGCGGGCCGAGGAGCTCGGCGCCGCCCCGATCGCCGACGACCTCGTCGCCGTGCAGCGGGTCGACTCGATCCCCGGCCTGCTCCGCGCGGTCGGCGCCTTCGAGCGCACCGGCGTCCCCGGGCTCTTCGGCCTCTTCGTCGACAACGACCCGGGCAGCCCCGAGCGCTACCTCGTCTTCGTCAACCAGGGCGGCCTCGGCCTGCCGGACGAGAGCTACTACCGCGAGGAGGAGTTCGCCTCCGTCCGCGAGGCCTACACGCCGTTCGTCGCGCGGATGCTGGCGGTGGCCGGCATCGACGCCGCCGAGGCCCGCGCCGAGCGCATCGTCGCCCTCGAGACCGACCTGGCCGCCGCGCACTGGGACAAGGTCCGCAGCCGCGACAGCCAGGCGACCTACAACCTCCGCTCCTGGTCCGAGGTCGAGGAGCTCGCCGCGGGCGTCGACCTCGGCGTCTGGCTCACCGCGATGGGCGCTCCGGAGGGGGCGCTCGCCGAGGTGGTCGTCCGCCAGCCGAGCTTCCTCCAGGGTCTCGCGGGCCTGCTCACCGAGGACCGGCTCCCGGCCTGGCGCGACTGGCTGTCCTGGCAGGTGATCCGCGGAGCCGCGGCCTACCTGTCCAGCGGCTTCGTCGACGCCAACTTCGACTTCTACGGCCGCACCCTCACCGGCACCCCGCAGAAGCGGGAGCGCTGGAAGCGCGCCGTCTCGCTCGTCGAGGGCTCGCTCGGCGAGGCGGTCGGCCGCACCTACGTCGCCCGCCACTTCCCCGAGACGGCGAAGGCCGCGATGGACGTGCTGGTCGCGAACCTCATCGAGGCGTACCGCCGCTCCATCGTCGACCTGGAGTGGATGAGCCCCGCCACCCGCGAGCGCGCGCTCGAGAAGCTCGCGAAGTTCACGCCCAAGATCGGCTACCCGGTGCGCTGGCGCGACTACTCCGCCCTCTCGATCGACCCGGCCGACCTGCTCGGCAACGCCCGCCGCGTGGCCGAGTTCGAGTTCGCCCGCGAGCTCGGCAAGATCGGCCGCCCGCTCGACCGCGACGAGTGGTTCATGACCCCGCAGACGATCAACGCGTACTACAACCCGGGCTTCAACGAGATCGTCTTCCCGGCCGCGATCCTGCAGTTCCCCTTCTTCGACGAGGCCCGCGACCCCGCCGCGAACTACGGAGCGATCGGCGCCGTCATCGGTCACGAGATCGGCCACGGCTTCGACGACCAGGGCTCGCGCTTCGACGGCGACGGCCGCCTCACCGACTGGTGGACCGAGGAGGACCGGGCCGCGTTCGAGGAGCGGACGAAGGCGCTCATCGCGCAGTACGACGCGCTCGCTCCCGCGACCACGCCCGGGCACCACGTGAACGGCGCCCTGACCATCGGCGAGAACATCGGCGACCTCGGCGGTCTCGGCATCGCCTGGAAGGCGTACCTGCTCTCGCTGGACGGCGAGGAGCCGCCCGTCGCGGACGGCCTGACCGGCGCCGAGCGCTTCTTCCTCTCCTGGGCGCAGGCCTGGCAGCAGAAGTCGCGCGACGAGGAGACGATCCGACTCCTCGCCATCGATCCGCACGCTCCGGCCGAGTTCCGCTGCAACCAGATCGTCCGGAACATCGACGAGTTCTACGCTACTTTTGACGTCTCCGAAGGCGACGCCCTCTGGCTCTCCCCGAGCGAGCGCGTCACCATCTGGTAGTCGCCGCCGACCACCTCCGCACCACGGACGAGGAGCCCCGGGCATCGAGAGCCGACCGATGCAGCGGGGTCGTCCGCCGATCGCGCGTCCTGCCGGCGCGTGAGGACCCAGGTCCCCCCTCCGCACGACCGCACTCCCGACCCGTAGAGGGGCCGTACCCGTGGTGATCCCCACCAGCGAGACCCGCCGTGAGAGCCGACGCAACCGCCGGGGGCGCCACAAGGGCGGCGGTGACCGCGAGAACTTCCAGCGCGGCTTCGACGCCCTCGGCCGTCTCGCGATCGACGGGGTCGTCGTCTCGGCGCGCGCCGTCGACCTGGCGACCGGCCGCACCCTGTTCGCGGTCGACGACTCCGTCTCGATGCCCACCGCCTCCCTCGGCACCGTCGTGCTGCTGATCGAGGTCGCCGCCCGGCTGGCGAACGAGCCGCAGGAGAACCTGCGCCTGGTCGACCGGACCGCGGCGGACGCGGTCTCGGGCTCCGGGCTCTGGCAGCACCTCCAGGTGCCGTCGATGCCGATCGCCGACCTCGCCGCCCTCGTCGGTGCCTCGAGCGACAACCTCGCGACCAACGTCCTGCTGCGCCGCGTCGGCCTCGATGCCGTGCGCGAGCGGGCGGAGGCGCTCGGCCTCTCCCGCACCGCCCTGCTCGACGTCGTGCGCGATGAGCGCGGCCCGGACGACGCGCCGCAGCTCTCGATCGGCTCCGCCCGCGAGCTGACCTGGCTGCTCGCCACCCTCGCGAACGGCGAGATCGTGGACGCCGCCGTGAGCTCGCGGGTGATCGGCTGGCTCTCGCTCGGCACCGACCTCTCGATGGTCGCCGCCTCGTTCGGGCTCGACCCGCTCGCGCACCGGCACCCCGACCACGGGGTCCTGCTCGTCAACGCGACCGGCACCGACGTCGGCGTCCGCGCCGAGGCCGGCGTCCTCCGCGGCCCACGTGCCGGAGTCGCCTACGCGGTCGCCACCCAGTTCGACGACACGACCCTGCACTACCGCCTCGCGGTGCTGGAGGGAATGCGCACCCTCGGAGCCGACCTGCTCGAGTACGTGCACTGACGGCTGCCCGGGCGGAGGCTCCTCCGGAGCAGGCCGACCCCGCGGGGCCCCTCGGGTGCCCCGTCAAGTCCGTGACCGCCTCCGGGGGCGCGACCTAGGCTGCCCGCAGCGGCGCCGCCTCCCGGGCGCACCGCGGAGAGGGAACCATGAGCAGCTTCGGCTTCGACGCCCCCGAGGACGTCACCGACACCACCCGCCCCGACGGCGACTCCCTGCCGGTCCCGCCGGAGGACCCGGCCGAGATCGACGACCCCGAGTCGATCGACGAGGCGCTCGACCAGGGCGCCGACGCCCGCCTCGGCGACGACCAGGACCCGCCGGAGCACCCCTTCATCCCGTCGCCCAGCTGATCGACCGGCCGGGCGCCCCAGCGGCGCCCGGCCTCCTCCGATCTGGCTTCTCCTCCGAGCCGATTACTCCTTCGACCCCGGCTTCAGGCGGTGCGCGAGGCGCTTGATCGGGTGGGCGGGCTCGCGCTCCGCCGGATCCTCGACCTCGAGGCCGTAGAACGTGCCGATGTCGCCGACGAACGCCTTGCGGCGGGCCTTGTCGTAGGCGCGGATCTCGCGGCGGAAGGCGATCACCGTCGCGACGCACATCAGGATCATCACGACGCTGAACGGCAGTGCCGAGAGGATCGCCGCGGTCTGCAGGGCGTCGAGGCCGCCGGCGACCAGGAGCGACAGGGCGAGCAGCGCGGTCGCGACGGCGAAGAACACGCGGATGCGGTTGCGCGGCTCCGGCTCGCCGCCGGTCGCGATCATCGACATCACCAGCGCTCCGGAGTCGGCGGAGGTGACGAAGAAGACGCCGATCAGGAGGATCGCGCCGATCGTCAGCACCGAGCCCGCGGGCAGTCCCTGCAGCATCGAGAAGAGCGCCAGGTTCGTGTCGACCGAGCCGTCGGCGCCGACAAGGCCGCCGTCGCCGTAGAGCTCCCGGTAGATGGCCGTGCCGCCGAGGACGCTGAACCAGAGGAAGGTCATGATCGTCGGCACGAGCAGCACGCCGCCGACGAACTCGCGGACCGTCCGGCCCTTCGAGACGCGGGCGATGAAGATGCCGACGAACGGCGCCCACGACATCCACCAGCCCCAGTAGAACGTGGTCCACGAGGCCTGCCACTGCTCGCCCTCGCGGCCGGCATAGGCGCTGACCGTGAAGGTCAGGCCGATGAAGTTCTGCAGGTAGTTGCCGAGCGACTGCACGAACTCGCGGAGGAGGAACTGGGTCGGGCCGGCGACGAGCACGAAGACGAGGAGCGCGGCGGCGAGCAGCAGGTTGCCGGTCGAGAGCCACTTCATGCCCTTGCCCACGCCCGAGATCAGCGAGAAGACGGTCAGGCCCGTGACCACGGCGATGACCACGATCTGCACGATGAGCGACGACTCCACGATGCCGCTCGCCTCCAGGCCCGCCGAGATCTGGGTGACGCCCAGGCCGAGCGAGGTCGCGACTCCGAACATGGTGCCGACCAGGGCGACCACGTCGATCGCGTTGCCCCAGCCGCCGCGGACCCGGCGGCCCAGCAGCGGCTCCAGCGCCCAGCGGATCGACACCGGCCGCTTGCGGCGGTGGATCGCGTAGGCGAGGGCGAGGCCGACCACCACGTAGATGGACCAGGCGTGGACGCCCCAGTGCAGGTAGGTCTGCGAGATCGCGCTCTGCGCGAGCTGCGTCTCGGTGCCGGTGACGCCCGGGCGCGGAGTGGCGAAATGGGTGAGCGGCTCCGCGACGCCGTAGAAGACGAGGCCGATGCCCATGCCGGCGGCGAAGAGGAGCGAGATCCAGGCGAGCATCGAGAACTCGGGCTCGTCGTCATCGGCGCCGAGCTTGATGTCGCCGAAGCGGCTCACGCCCATCCAGATGGCGAAGGCCACGAAGACCGCGGCGATCAGCACGTAGTACCAGCTGAACGTGTTGACGACGGTGGTCTGCAGCGTCGAGAACACGGAGGTCGCGGCGTCGGGCGCGAGGATCGCGAAGGCCGCGATCGACAGCGTCAGGACGGCGGCGGGCCAGAAGACCCACCGCGCGAGGCGGTGCGGAGGGGCGGTCGTGCCCGCGGTGGCGGGGGCGGTGTCCGGGGAGGACGGGTGCTCGGACATGGGGTCCTCTCGTCGGCGGCAACCGTCCACGGTACACGGGGGCCCGTCGGCGGCCCCGGCCGGGGGAGCCGGGCTGGCATGATCCGGCCCCGGTGCGGGAGGCTGGACCCGTGCAGTTCAGAGTCTTCACCGAACCCCAGCAGGGCGCGAGCTACGAGGACCTCCTCGCCGTCGCGCAGGCCGCCGAGAGCCTCGGCTACGACGGCTTCTTCCGCTCCGACCACTACCTCCGGATGGGGGACGGCGACCCCGGCGTGGGCCCGTCCGACGCGTGGACGACACTCGCCGGCCTCGCCCGCGAGACCGAGCGGATCGCGCTCGGCACCCTCGTCTCCTCCGTCACCTACCGGCCGCCGGGGATCCTCGCGATCCAGGTCGCCCAGGTCGACGCGATGTCCGGGGGCCGTGCCGAGCTCGGCCTCGGCACTGGCTGGTTCGAGCAGGAGCACGCCGCGTACGGCATCCCCTTCCCTCCGCGCCGCTTCGACCTCCTCGAGGAGCAGCTCGAGATCGTGACCGGCCTGTGGTCGACGCCGGTCGGCGAGCGCTACTCCTTCGCCGGCGAGCACTACACGCTGACCGACTCCCCGGCCCTGCCCAAGCCCGCCCGCCTGCCGCTGCCGGTGATCGTCGGTGGCGGCGGCCCCAAGCGGACCCCGGCGCTCGCGGCGCGGTTCGCGAGCGAGTTCAACCTGCCCTTCCCCGAGTTCGACGCGATCCCAGCGGCCTTCGAGCGCGTCGACGAGGCGTGCCGGGCGATCGGGCGCGAGCCCTCGTCGCTCGTGCACTCGGTCGCGCTGATCGCGGTCGGCGGAGGCGACGAGGCGGAGTTCACGCGCCGTGCGGCGGCGATCGGCCGCGAGCCCGCCGAGCTGCGCGAGCACGGAGTGGCCGGCGGCGTCGACGAGGCGGTCGACCGCCTCGAGTCCCTCCGCGAGGCCGGCTGCGAGCGCGTCTACCTGCAGTTCATGGACCTGCAGGACCTCGACCACCTCGACTTCTTCGCCCGGGAGGTCCTGCCGCGCCTGTCGGCCTAGGGCGGGCGGCGCTGCTGCCTCTGCTCCGACCGTCCAGAAGTCGTCGCACTCGCGCTCGAGTGCGACGACTCCTGGGCACTCGCGGTCCCCGTCCTCGTGCCCCCGCGCCGAGTGCGACGACTCCTGGGCACTCGCGGGCTGCGGGCAGCGCGCTCCGGGCCGCGCGCCCGGGCGTCCGCCCGCGCCGCGGCCTACGCTGGAGGGATGGCGGACACGATCGAGCGCGCGGACGAGCGCCTGGCGACCCGCTCGGCGGCCGAGGTCCCGTGGATCGTGCTGGTCTGGGACGATCCGGTCAACCTGATGTCGTACGTCTCGTACGTCTTCCGCAGCTACTTCGGCTTCGGCCGGGCCGAGGCGGAGCGGCTGATGCTGCAGGTGCACACCGAGGGGCGCGCGGTCGTCGCGACCGGCAACCGCGAGGAGATGGAGCGGCACGTGGAGGCGATGCACGGCTACGGCCTGTGGGCGACGCTGCAGAAGGCCGACGCGTGAGCGCCCCGCTGCGCCCCACCGCCGCGGAGACCGGAGAGTGCTCCGCTCGCGGCATCCGAGGACTCGGCTGATGCGCGCGTTCCGCCGCGACTCCTCCGGGGCGGCCGTCGCCCGCTTCGACCGCGAGGAGGCCGGGATCCTCCGCCATCTGGCCGGCGAGATGCTCGAGCTGCTCGACCGCGGGGCGTCCTCGGAGGAGGCCCGCTCCGATCCAGCGCTCGCGCGCCTCCTGCCCGACGCCTACCGCGACGACGCCGAGGCGGCCGACGAGTTCCGCCGCTTCACCGCTCCGGACCTCGCCGCCCGCAAGATGGACGACGCCCGCGCCGTCACGGCGGCCCTCGACGCCGGCGACGGCACGAGTCACGGCCGGATCTTCGAGGGGCTGGGCGAGGTCGCGGTCCGTCTCGAGGAGCCGCAGGCGATCGCCTGGCTCCGCGCACTGACCGACATGCGGCTCGCTCTGGCCGTGCGGCTGGGGATCGACGACACCGACGACGTCGTCCCGGAGGAGGGGAGCGCGGCCGCGATCCGCAGCGTCTACGACTGGCTGGGCGGCGTGCAGGACGGACTCGTCCGCGCCGTCGACGTGTGATCCGCTCGTCCTTCTAGCGATTCCACAGCTGTGGACAACCCTGTGGAAAGGTGTGGAGAACCGGCTCCGGGAGCACCTCCGAACGGCGGAGCGCCGGGCGCGGGGGTGTGGAAACGCGTAGCGTCCACCCTGTGAACACTCCGAGCACCGCCGACGCCCAGCGCACCGCCGATGACATCCAGGACTCGCGGGCGGTGCGGACCCTCGCCCGCGGCGGCTTCGCGGCGAACGGCCTCGTCCACCTCCTGATCGGAGTGATCGCGCTCGGCGTGGCCCGCGGCGGCGGAGGCGAGGCCGACCAGAGCGGTGCTCTCGGCGCCCTCGCGGCGCAGCCCGGCGGTCTGGTGATCCTCTGGATCTGCACGGTCGGCCTCTTCGGCCTGGCGCTGTGGGGGCTGCTCGAGGCGTTCCTCGTCCGCCCGCGCGAGAGCGCCCTGAAGACCTGGGGCAGCCGGCTGAAGGAGGCGGGCAAGGCCGTCGTCTACGGCGCCCTCGGCGTGACGGCGCTGAAGTTCGCGACGGGCGGCGGGTCGAGCTCGTCCGAGTCGTCCGAGAGCGCGAGCGCGCAGGTGCTCTCGGCGCCGGGCGGAGTCGTGCTGCTCGTGATCGCGGGACTGGCCGTCCTCGCGGTCGGCGGCGTCTTCGTGTACCGCGGAGCGAGCAGGAAGTTCCTCGAGAACGTCGCGGAGCCGGGCGGCACGGCGGGCACCGTCGTCACCGTGCTCGGCGTCGCCGGCTACGTCGCCAAGGGCGTGGTCCTCGGCGCTCTCGGCGTGCTGCTGATCGTCGCCGCCGTCACTCACGATCCGGAGCAGGCGGGCGGGCTCGACGAGGCGCTGAAGTCGCTCGTGGAGCTGCCGGCGGGCGTGCTCCTCCTCGGCTTCGTCGCGGTCGGGCTCATCGCCTACGGGCTCTTCTGCTTCGCCCGCGCGCGCTGGCCGCGCCTCTGATGTCGGATAGCGGATCCGCTCTATACCTGTCACCCCCCTTCCGCGCAACTGGTCCCGCCGTCACGGAGTCGGTGACACGCTGGGGCCCGTGAGTGCTGGAGGCGAGGACGCGACCGGTGGACGGGTGCGTCCGCCGCTGACGCAGGACGCCGCCCGTCTGCTGACCCGCTCCGCCACGGGGGACGCCTCCGCTCTGGGAGAGCTCGTCGACCGCTTCGGCGGCCTCGTCTCGGCGTGCGTCGGCACGGTCCAGGCCGACCCGGCCGGACGCGACCGGCTCTGCACCGACGTTTTCACCGCCGTCTGGCGCCGCTCCCGCGAGGGCGCCCGCTCGCCGGAGCCCGTGCTCTGGGTGCTCGAGGTCCTCTGCGAGACCCTCGGGTCCGCGCACGAGCTCGCCCGGCGTCCGCTCGGCAGCGGCCTGCTCGCCCTCGACTGCCCGGACCGCGAGCTCCTGCTGCTGGCTGCGGCCGGCGGCTTCTCGCAGGCCGAGATCTCGGCGCTGACCGGGATCGACGAGTTCCGGCTGCGCTCGATCCTCCGGAGCGCGCTCGAGGCGCTCCAGGGTCGCGACAGCGATCTTCTGACGGCCTGACCGCCGGAGCCGTCGCGGGAGTAAAGTTGAGTCCGTCGAACTCAACTTTCGAGCCACGGAGGAGACCACCATCATGCAGGCCGGTCGGATGCCCCAGCAGGACGAGAAGTCCGCACTCGAGCAGTACGGCGTCAACCTGACCGCCATCGCGGCGAGCGGCAAGCTCGACCCGGTGATCGGGAGGGACGCCGAGATCCGGCGCGTCAGCCAGGTGCTCACGCGCCGCACCAAGAACAACCCCGTCCTCATCGGCGAGCCCGGCGTCGGCAAGACCGCCGTCGTCGAGGGGCTCGCCCAGCGGATCGTCGCGGGCGACGTCGCCGAGAGCCTCAAGGGCAAGCAACTCGTCAGCCTCGACCTCTCGGCCCTGATCGCCGGAGCGAAGTACCGCGGCGAGTTCGAGGAGCGGCTGAAGGCCGTGCTCCAGGAGATCGAGGAGTCCGACGGCCGGATCATCACCTTCATCGACGAGCTGCACACGCTGATGGGCGCGGGCGGCGGCGAGGGATCGGTGGCGGCCGCGAACATGCTCAAGCCCATGCTGGCGCGCGGCGAGCTGCGGATGATCGGCGCGACGACGCTCGACGAGTACCGCCAGTACATCGAGAAGGACGCCGCTCTCGAGCGCCGCTTCCAGCAGGTCTTCGTCGGCGAGCCGACCGTCGAGGACACCGTGGCGATCCTCCGCGGGCTGAAGGAGCGCTACGAGGCGCACCACAAGGTGGCGATCGCCGACTCCGCCCTGGTCGCCGCCGCGTCGCTCTCGAACCGCTACATCACCTCCCGCCAGCTGCCGGACAAGGCGATCGACCTGATCGACGAGGCCGCGTCGCGGCTGCGCATGGAGATCGACTCCGCTCCCGTCGAGATCGACGAGCTGCGCCGTTCCGTGGACCGGCTGAGGCTCGAGGAGCTGGCGCTGAAGAAGGAGAAGGACGAGGCCTCGAAGGCGCGGCTGGAGAAGCTGCGCGAGGACCTGGCCCGCCGCGGCGCCCAGCTCGAGGAGCTGCAGGAGCGCTGGGAGCGCGAGCGCGCCTCCCTCAACCGCGTCGGCGAGCTCAAGAACCGGCTCGACGCCCTGCGGATCGCCGCCGAGCGCGCGCAGCGCGAGGGGAAGCTCGAGCGCGCGTCGAAGCTGCTCTACGGCGACATCCCGGTGATCGAGCGCGAGCTCGCGGCCGCCGAGTCGGAGGAGGAGCCGGCCGAGGGCCGCATGGTCAACGAGCAGGTGACGGCCGACGACATCGCCGCGGTGATCGCCGCCTGGACGGGGATCCCCGTCGGGCGCCTCCTGCAGGGCGAGACCGAGAAGCTGCTGCACCTCGAGACCGAGCTGCACCGCCGACTGATCGGCCAGGACGAGGCGGTGTCGGCCGTCGCGGACGCGGTGCGCCGCACCCGCGCGGGCATCTCCGACCCCGACCGGCCGACCGGCTCCTTCCTCTTCCTCGGGCCGACCGGCGTCGGCAAGACCGAGCTGGCGAAGGCGCTCGCCGACCACCTCTTCGACGACGAGAAGGCGATGGTCCGCATCGACATGTCGGAGTACGGCGAGAAGTTCGCCGTCTCGCGGCTGGTCGGCGCCCCTCCCGGCTACATCGGCTACGAGCAGGGCGGCCAGCTCACGGAGGCGGTCCGCCGCCGCCCGTACTCGGTGGTGCTCCTCGACGAGATCGAGAAGGCGCACCCCGAGGTGTTCGACGTCCTGCTCCAGGTGCTCGACGACGGCCGGCTCACCGACGGCCAGGGGCGGACGGTCGACTTCCGCAACACGATCCTCATCCTCACCTCCAACCTGGGGTCGCAGTTCCTCGTGGACCCGGCGCTGTCACGGCCGCAGAAGGAGGAGGCGGTCCAGCAGATGGTGCGCCAGGCCTTCAAGCCCGAGTTCGTGAACCGGCTCGACGACATCGTGATCTTCGACGCGCTCGACCGCACCGAGCTCGGCGAGATCGTGTCGCTGTACGTCGACCGGCTGTCGAGGAGGCTCTCGGAGCGACGGCTCGACCTGGCGGTGACGCCCGCGGCCCGCGGGTGGCTGGCCGAGCGCGGCTACGACCCACAGTACGGCGCGCGGCCGCTGCGCCGGCTGATGCAGCGGGCGATCGACGACCAGCTGGCGACGGCGCTGCTCGGCGGCACGGTGCGCGACGGGGACGTGGTGCTGGTGGACGTGGCGCCGGACGGCGAGAGCCTGTCGGTGACGGCGGGGATGCCCGCGTCGGACTGACCGGGGTGCTCGACCCCTGTCGCGAGTCCGCCTTCTGCGTACTCGCAGGGGAGAGGAGCGCGCGGGTGGCGACGGAAGTTCCCTCCACAGGGCGCGCGAGGGCGGGAGTCGTCCACAGTCGCGGGATCCGCGGCGCGCCCGTCCGGCGGGCTCCGTAGCGTCGGCGGCATGTCCTTCGAAACGCCCGGCCCCCGGATGGCCGACCTCCCTCCCGAGGAGCGGCCGAGGGAGCGCCTCCGCGCCTACGGACCGGAGGCGCTCACCGACGCCGAGACCCTCGCCGTGCTCATCGGGGCCGGCGTCCGCGGCGCCAACGCGACCGTCGTCGCGCAGCGCCTCCTCGCGCGCTTCGGCGGCATCGACGCCGTCGCCCGGGCCGGGGTGGCCGATCTGATGCGGCACCGCGGAGTCGGCGAGGTCGCCGCCTGCCGCCTGGTCGCCTCCTTCGAGCTGCGGCGGAGGATGAACCGCGCCTCGCGCGCCGCCCGCGTGACCGACGCCGCCGGCCTGGCCGGGCTCGTCGCTCCGCTGCTGGCCGCCCGGCCGGTCGAGACCGTGCTGGCGGTGGCGCTCGCCGAGTCCGGAGCCGTCCGCGACGTCCTCACGCTGGCCGACGGAGCCCCGGCGCACGCCGAGATCCCCGTCGCCGCCGTGCTCGCCGAGGTGCTGGCGCGCGGCGCGGCGGGCATCGGCCTGGCGCACAGCCACGCGGGCGAGGCCGTGGTGCTCCCCTCCGACCGTGCGGCGACGCGGGCGATCGCCGACGGGGCAGAGGCGTGCGGCCTGCGGTTCCTCGCGCACGTCGTGATCGGGCGCGACGGCTGGGCGGAGGCGCAGCCGTGACGCGGTGCAGGGCTGCTGCGGGGCCCCTCCGTTCCGGCAGGACGCCTCCCGCCCGGCGTCGGACCGCCCCCGGCCGCGCCCCGGCTCTTCACCTGGGCCGCGTCGGCGCGCGTTCGTGCAAGCCCCCGCCTCTCCGGCGCCCGCGGCCGGTCGCGGGCGTACCGTGGACGCCGACCCCATCCCCCTCCCGACCAGGAGCACCCATGCGAGCAACACTCATCCACGGCGAGCGCGACATCCGACTCGAGGAGGTCCCCGACCCGCAGCTCTCGACGGGGCGCGACGCGATCGTCCGCGTCACCGCGGCCTGCGTCTGCGGCTCCGACCTCTGGCCCTACCGCGGCGTCACTCCCACCAAGGAGGCGCACCGCATCGGCCACGAGTTCGTCGGCGTCGTCGAGGAGATCGGCGACGACGTGCACGACGTCGCGGTCGGCGACTTCGTGATCGCCCCGTTCTACGTCTGCGACGGCACCTGCGCGAACTGCGCCAACGGCGTCTCCACCTCGTGCCTCACCGGCGGCTGGTGGGGCGCCGAGGTCCGCGAGGAGGGCTTCGCGGACGGCGCCCAGGGCGAGAAGGTGCGCGTGCCCCTCGCCGACGGCACGCTCTTCCGCGTGGGCATGGACCCGGATCCGGCGCTCATCCCCAGCCTGCTCACCCTCGCCGACGTGATGGGGACCGGCCACCACGCCGCGGTCTCGGCCGGTGTCACCGCGGGCTCGACCGTCGCGGTCGTCGGTGACGGCGCGGTCGGCCTCTGCGCCGTCCTGGCGGCCAAGCGCCTCGGCGCGACCACGATCATCGCGATGTCGCGGCACGAGTCGCGGCAGAACCTCGCCCGCCGCTTCGGGGCGACCCACATCGTCGAGACCCGCGGCGACGAGGGCGTCGCGCGCGTCCGCGAGCTGACCGGCGGGATCGGCGCCGACTGCGTGCTCGAGTGCGTCGGCACCAAGGAGTCGATGCAGCAGGCACTCGACTCCGCCCGCCCCGGCGGCATGGTCGGCTACGTCGGCGTCCCCAACGGAGGCCCCGAGCTGCCCGTCCGCCAGATGTTCGGCTCGAACGTGGGCGTCAACGGCGGAGTCGCGCCGGTCCGCGGCTACATGGCCGAGCTGCTGCCGGACGTGCTCAGCGGCGCGATCGAGCCCGGTCTGGTCTTCGACCTCGAGCTGCCCCTCGAGGAGATCGCCGAGGCGTACGCCGCAATGGACGAGCGCCGCGCGATCAAGACCCTCGTGCGTCCGTAATCCCGCGGAGGGGCGCCGGCACGGCCGCGAGGAGTAGCCTCCCGCGCATGACCGCGTCAGCCCGCACCGCCGCGACGGCGCCCCTCTTCCACCCCGACCTCGCGCTCGGCCGCTTCCTCCCGCCGATCGTCCTCGGCCCGCGACTGCTGCGCCTCGCCACGCGACGCGCCGCCGAGGGAGGCGAGGCCCCGCCCGACATCGTGGTCGACGACGTCGAGATCCCCGTCGCCGGAGCCGCTCCCGTCCGGGCCCGCAGCTACCGGCCGCGTATCCTCCGCGGTACCGCTCCCGCGCTCCTCTGGGTGCACGGCGGCGGCATGGTGCTCGGCAGCCACCTTCAGGACGAGGCGCCCTGCATCGACTTCGCCCGCACCCTGGGCATCACGGTCGTCTCCGTCGACTACCGCCTCGCGCCCGCGCATCCGGCCCCGGCTGCCGTCGAGGACGTGCTGGCCGCGTTCGACTGGCTCGTCGAGCACGCGCAGGAGCGCGGCGTCGACCCGGCGCGCATCGCCGTCGGAGGCGCGAGCGCGGGCGGCGGCATCGCCGCGGGTGCGACCCTCCTCGCCCACGACCGCGGAGGAGCGCAGCCCGCGTTCCAGCTGCTCGTCTACCCGATGCTCGACGACCGCACCGTCACCCGGCCCGGTCCTCCTCCGCGCGGAGTCCGCGTCTGGACCCCGGGCAGCAACCGCTTCGGCTGGACCGCCTACCTCGCAGGCGAGCCCGGCGGCCCCGGCGTCACGGCCTACGCCGCCCCCGCCCGCCGCGACGACCTCACGGGCCTGCCGCCGGCCTGGATCGGCGTCGGCGGCCTCGACCTCTTCCACGACGAGGACGTCCGCTACGCCGAGCGCCTGCGCGCGGCCGGAGTGCCGTGCGGGCTCGAGATCGTGGAGGGCGCCTTCCACGGCTTCGACGCCCTGTTCCGCCGGACCGGCGTGGCGAAGCGCTTCTGGGCGGCGCAGGCCGCGGCGCTCGGCGAGGCCCTCCTCGCCTGACCTCCGCGTCGACGCGCCGGGCCGATTCCGTCTCCGGCGCTCGGCACTGCGAGGCTGAGGGGCGACGGCCGCCGCCGCCCGCGCGTCATTTGTGCCGTGCCTGCCGCGCATCCCTCTCCGCCCGCCGCCCCGCCCCGCCCCGTCTCCCGGAGGACCCATGGACATCGACCGCCTCGCCACCCGCTACGAGATCGCCCTGCCCGCCTGGATCGGTGACGCCCTCCGCGACGTCCCCGAGGTCCTCCCGAGCCTCGAGGACCGGATGGCCCTCGTGCACGCGCTCGCCGACCGCAACTTCCGCGAGGGGAACGGCGGCCCGTTCGCGGCGATCGTCGTCGAGCGCGACTTCGGTCGTCTCGTCTCGGTCGGAGTGAACGTCGTCCTCGGCAGCGGGGTCTCGTCCGGCCACGCCGAGGTGACGGCGCTCGGTCTCGCGCAGACCGCGCTCGGCACCTGGGACCTCGGCGGCGAGGGCCTCCCCGCGCACGACCTGGTCGTCAACTGGCGCCCGTGCGTGCAGTGCTACGGAGCGACGATGTGGTCGGGGGTGCGCCGCCTGGTCGTCGCGGGCTCCGGCCCCGAGCTCGAGGAGATCAGCACCTTCGACGAGGGGCCGATGCGCGAGGACTGGGCCGCGCAGTTCGAGGCCCGCGGCATCGAGGTCGTCGACGGCGTGCTCCGCGACGAGGCCCTCGACGTGTTCCGCGCCTACCGCGCCTCCGTCGACTCCGGCGAGGTGCTCGTCTACAACGCCCGCGCCGACTCCTGATACCGCGGCGGGTCCGGTCCTCGCATCGGTTCCGCGCCGGACGCACGGGAGCCCCGCCTCAGCGGGGCCCCGTGCGGTCCTGAGCTGCCGGCCGCTGGAAGCGGTCAGCGGCGGCTCAGCGCCACCAGTCGTCGAACATCGACAGCGGCACCTGGCGCTTGTGCTCGGTCGCGGCGTACCGCGCCTCGATGGCCTCGGCGACGGCCTGGTCGACCTCGCCGCCCTCGAGGTACGTGTCGAGGTCGGCGTAGGTGAGCCCGAGGTTCGTCTCGTCGGTCTGGCCGGGGTTGTCGTCGAGCAGGTCCGCCGTCGGCGCCTTCTCGTAGAGCCGGGCCGGTGCGTCCAGGTGCTCGAGGAGCGAGCGCCCCTGCCGCTTGGTGAGGCCGGTGAGCGGGAGGACGTCGGCGCCGCCGTCGCCGTACTTCGTGAAGAAGCCGGTGACCGCCTCGGCCGCGTGGTCGGTCCCGACGACGAGCATCCCGGCCTGGCCGGCGATCGCGTACTGCGCGATCATCCGCATCCGCGCCTTCACGTTGCCCTTCACGAAGTCGCTGATCGGCTCGTCGACCGCGTCGCCGAATGCCGCGGCCACGCCGTCGACGCCCTGGTGGATGTCGAAGACGACCTGGCGGTCCGGGCGGATGAACGTGAGGGCGAGCTGGGCGTCCTCCTCGTCGGCCTGCACCTTGTACGGCAGGCGGACCGCGATGAAGGAGGCGTCGCCGCCGCTCGCGCGGACCTGCTCGACCGCGAGCTGGCAGAGGCGCCCGGCGAGGCTCGAGTCCTGGCCGCCGCTGATGCCGAGGACGAGGCCCTTCGCGCCGGTGCTGCGGAGGTAGTCGGCGAGGAATCCGCTGCGCCGTTCGACCTCGACGGCCGGATCGACGGCGGGGGAGACGTGGAGCTCGGAGATGATCTGCTGTTGGACGTCGCGCACGGCTTCACGCTACTCCGGATGCTCCCCGGCGGCCCCTCCTCGCCGCGGACGCGCAGGCTCCCGACGCCTCCCCGAAACAGGGTCCGCCCGCCGCGTCCGACTGGCGCGGCGCCTACCCGCGCTCGGCGACGATGCGGGCGATGCGCGCCGGGACGGTGTCGTCCTGGAGGCTCGTCACGTCTCCGAGCGGGCGGCCGTCGCGGATGTCGCCGAGCAGCCGCCGCATGATCTTGCCGGAGCGGGTCTTGGGCAGATCCGGCACCACCACCACGTCGCGCGGCTTGGCGATCGGACCGATCGCGACCGCCACGTGGTCGCGCAGGAGCGCCGAGAGCGTCGTGCCGAGAGCTGTCCAGTAGGCCGGGTCCTCCTCGGCGCGGTCGACGGCCTCGTCGGAGGGGATGACGAACGCCGCGATGGCCTGGCCGGTCGTCGCGTCGGCGACTCCGACGACTCCGGCCTCGCCGACGGCCGGATGGGCGACGAGTGCCGACTCGATCTCGATCGTGGACAGGCGGTGCCCGGAGACGTTGATGACGTCGTCGACGCGGCCGAGCACCCAGACGTCGCCGTCGGCGTCGTACTTCGCGCCGTCCCCGGAGAAGAACCACCCCTGGGACGCGTAGCGGGCCCAGTAGGAGTCGCGGTACCGCTCCGGGTCGCCCCACACGGTGCGGGCGAGCGCCGGCCCGGTCCGGTCGACCACGAGGTAGCCGCCGGAGCCGTTCGGCACCCGCTCGCCGTGCTCGTCCACCACGAGGACGCCGAGCCCGGGCAGGGCTCCGAGAGACGAGCCCGGCTTGAGGGTCGAGACGCCCGGCAGCGGGCACATCACCGCGGCGCCGGTCTCGGACTGCCACCAGGTGTCGACGATCGGGCAGCGTCCGCCGCCGATCGCCTCGTGGAACCAGACCCAGGCCTCGGGGTTGATGGACTCGCCGACGGTGCCGAGCAGGCGCAAGCTCGACAGGTCGTACCGGGCGGGCACGCCCTCGGGGAACCAGGTCATCAGCGTCCGGATCAGCGTCGGCGCCGTGTAGTAGACGGTCACCCCGTACCGCTCGATGATCTCGAAGTGCCGGGCGGTGTGCGGGGTGCTCGGGGTGCCCTCGTAGATGACCTGGGTGAGCCCGTTCGAGAGCGGTCCGTAGATCTCGTAGGTGTGCGCGGTGACCCAGGCGAGGTCGGCGGTGCACCAGTGCACGTCGTCCGGCTTCGCGTCGAACACCGCCCAGTGCGTCCAGGAGGCCTGCGTGAGGTAGCCGCCGCTGGTGTGCACCAGCCCCTTGGGCTTCCCGGTCGTGCCGGAGGTGTAGATGATGAACAGCGGCGTCTCGGAGTCGAAGGCCTCGGCCTCGTGGACGTCGCTCTGCGCATCGACCAGCTCGTGCCACCAGACGTCGCGGCCCGGGGTCCACGGGACGTCGGTCTCACCGGTGCGGCGGACGACGAGGACGTGCTCGATCGACGCGACGCCCTCGACCGCCCGGTCGGCGCTCGCCTTGACCGGCACCGCCGCTCCGCGCCGGAACTGCCCGTCCGTGGTGACCAGGAGCTTCGCGCCGGTGTCCTCCACGCGGAACCGCACCGCCTCGGCGGAGAAGCCGCCGAAGACGAGCGAGTGGATCGCTCCGATCCGCGCGATCGCGAGCGTGATGACGATGGTCTCGGGGATCACCGGGAGATAGACGACGACGCGGTCGCCCTTCCCGATCCCGAGCGCAATCAGCGCGTTCGCGGCGCGGGAGACCTCGCGCTGGAGCTCGGCGTAGGTGATCGACCGCCGGTCGCCGCGCTCGCCCTCGAAGTGGAGGGCGGTCTTCCCGCCGCGTCCCGCGTCCACGTGGCGGTCGACGCAGTTGACGGCCACGTTCAGCCGTCCGCCCTCGAACCAGGTCGTGCGCGGCACCGAGAGCGAGCCGTCGGGCAGCGGAGCGGCAGGCTCCCAGCTGTGGGCGGTGTGCCACGGCTCCGCCCACTCGAGGCGGCGGGCCGCCTCCTCCCAGAACGCGACCGGATCGGCGGCGGCGCGCGAGTACTCCTCCGCGCCCGCGTTCGCCTGCGCGGCGAAGGCCGCGGGCGGGGGGAACCGGCGGTGCTCGTCGAGCAGGTTGGCGATCGTCCCGCTCACGCTCGGAGCCCCATCCCCGGCGCTCACGCCCACTTCCTCACGGCGTAGCGCTGGAACACGCCGACGACGGCATCGGTGAGCTTGCCCAGCACGGCCAGCAGGACGATCGCCAGGAACACCCGGTCGATCCGGCCGTTGTTCTGGCTGTCGATGAGGCGGAAGCCCAGGCCCATCGAGGAGGCGATGAGCTCGGAGGCGACCAGGAACAGCCACGACTGGGCGAGCGCGAGGCGCAGCCCGGAGATCACGGACGGGATCACCGCGGGCAGCTGAACCGTCGTGAAGAGCCGGACGCCCGAGAGACCGAAGGCGCGGCCCGCCTCGACGAGGTGCCGGTCGACATGGCCGAGCGCCGTGGCCACCGTGGTGAAGACGGGGAAGAACGCGCCGATCGTGATCAGGGTGATCTTCGACTCCTCGCCGATGCCCATCCAGAGCAGCAGCAGCGGGACCCAGGCCAGTGACGGGACCGCCCGGATCGCGCCGAGCGTCGGTCCGAGGACGACCTCCCAGACGCGGGAGAGCCCGAAGAGCGCGCCGACCACGAGCCCGAGCGCCGAGCCGAGCGCGAACCCGATGAGGACGCGCTGCGTCGAGATGGCGACGTCCTGGCCGAGGTCGCCGCGCTGGGCGAGGTCGACGCCGGCCGCCCAGACCATCGCGGGCGAGGGGAAGACCGCCACCGAGACCATCCCGGTCGTCGTCGCGATCTGCCAGGCGGCGAGCAGCAGCACGGGCAGGACCGCGCCTCCCGCGACGACGAACCACCGTCGCGATGTGAGCGGGTGGGAGCGGTCCTCGCGGAGGCGGCGCTGGGAGGCCGCGACCGACGGGCCCGCCGTCACGAGTCCGGGCTCACCCGGCATCGGCGCGGACAGCGCGCTCCGCCGCAGCACATCGGCGTCGGTCGCGGTGTCGTCGTCGCGGATCGTCATCGTCGGTCTCCTCGGATCACGGGGTCGGGGGCGGAGGGCCGGACCCTCAGGCGCCGATGGCGCTCGGGTCGGCCGCCGAGGCGTAGGTGTCGTCGAGCAGCGAGTCGAGCGCGTCGTCGACCTGCTGCTGCGAGGCGACGTCGCCGTTCTCGACGAAGATCGGGCCGATCACGGCGAGCACGTCGGTCTGCGCGGAGCCGGGGACGTTGTCGACGTCGAGGTTGCTGCGCTCGGTGATGACCGTCGTCGCCACCGCCACGTCGAGGCCGGCGACGGAGGCGAGGATGCTCGCCGTCTCGTCCTGGTTCTCGAGCGCCCAGGCGCGGGCGTGCTCGTACGCGTTCACGACGGTCTGCGCGAGGTCCGGCTTCTCGGCGAGGAAGCTCTCGGTCGCGTTGAGCAGGCCGTAGGAGTTGAAGTCGACGTTGCGGTAGAGCAGGGTCGCCCCGGCCGCCTCGGCGCCGGCCATGATCGGGTCCAGGCCCGCCCAGGCGTCGACGGAGCCGTTCTGCAGCGCCGCCCAGCCGTCGGCGTGCTGCAGGTTCTGCACCGTCACGTCGCCGATGCCCAGCCCGGCGGCCTCGAGCGCCTGCACCAGGAAGAAGTAGGGGTCGGTGCCCTTGGTGGCCGCGATCTGCTTGCCCTTGAGCTGCTCGACCGACGTGATCGCCGAGCCGGCGGGGACGACGAGGGCCGACCACTCCGGCTGCGAGAAGATGTCGATCGTCCTGATCGGCGAGCCGTTCGAGCGGGCGAGCAGTGCGGCCGAGCCGGCGGTGGAGCCGACGTCGATCGCTCCGGCGCGCAGGGCCTCGTTGGCCTTGTTGGAGCCGGCCGACTGCACCCAGGCGACGGTGACCTGCTGCTCGGCGAGGGCGGCCTCGAGCCAGCCCTTCTCCTTGATGACCAGGCTCAGCGGGTTGTACGTCGCGAAGTCGAGCGTGAGCGTGCCGCCCTGAGTTCCTCCGGAGGCGGCGTCGGCGGTCGCGGCCGCCGCTCCTCCTCCGCCCTCGCCCTGCACGCAGCCCGCGAGGAGCGGGACGGCGGCGGCGGTGAGCAGACCGGCGAGAGCGGTGCGGCGGGTGAGCGGGGAGCTGGTGAACGACATGGGGGCCTCGGCTTCGGGGATGCGGTGACAGCGAGTGTGGACGCTGCAGGGGAGGGGCGGTGCGGGGAGGTGCTCGTGCGGTGGAGAGCGGGAGGAGGAGGCGGCTGGGGAGGGAGGTCGTGCCGCCCGGACCGTGCCGCCCGGGTGGAGGGACGCGGGTCGATCCGCCCGGGGTCAGTGCCGCTCGATGCCCAGCCCCGCGAGGAGCTCGGCCCGGTGCTCGGCGAGCTCCGCCGAGCCGCGGTCGCGGGGCCGCGCGCCGGGGACGGTGACGATCCGCTGGATGCGCGAGACGCCTCCGGGCTCGTCGCGCCCGAGGAGCACGATGCGGTCGGCCAGCTGCAGGGCCTCGTCGACGTCGTGGGTGACGAGCAGGATCGTCGCCGGAGCCGCCGCGTGCACGTCGAGCAGCAGGTCCTGCATCCGCAGGCGGGTCAGCGCGTCGAGCGCCCCGAAGGGCTCGTCCAGGAGGAGCACGCCGGGGTTCCGGGCGAGGGCGCGGGCGAGGGAGGCGCGCTGGGCCATCCCCCCGGACACCTCGCGGGGCCGCGAGCGGGCGTGCGCGGTGAGGCCGACCAGCGAGAGCAGCTCGTCGACGGCGGCGCGGGCGGCCGGGCGCGGGGTGCCGCGCGGCAGTCCGAGCGCGACGTTGTCGGCGATGCTCCGCCAGGGCAGCAGCCGCGGCTCCTGGAACGCCACCGCGCAGCGCGGGTCGATGCCGGAGACGGGGGCGCCGTCGATGAGGACGGACCCCTCGGAGGCGGTGTCCAGGCCCGCCGCGATGCGCAGCAGCGTCGACTTGCCGCAGCCGCTCGGGCCGAGGATCGCGATGACCTCGCCCGCGGCGGCCTCGAGCGTCACGTCCGTCAGTACGGGGGACCCGGGCGCGAAGGTGCGGCCGACCCCCTCGAAGCGCACGGGGAACGCCGACTGGCCGAGCTCGGCGTCGAAGGCCAGGCTCGTGCGGGCGGCGGGGGTGGCGGGCATGTCTCTCCGGGCAGCGGGACGGGCGGGCGGATCGTCCGATCGTACGGAGAGGCTCCCGGCGGCACAGCGGGGACCGACACGGGGAGTAACACAGGGGGTGGGACGCGGAAGGCCTCCCCGGTCCGCGGACGGGGGAGGCCTTCCGTCGGAGGGCTACGCCTGGACGAGCACGAGCTCCTCGAGGGGCAGGCGGGTGCGCGGCGCGGTCTCGCGCTCGCGGAGGGTCTCGTTCGCCAGCGCGTCGGCGTCGGCCGCGACTCCCACCGCGGCGATCGTCACCGGGTCGAAGCGCTCGTCGACGCCGAACGCGGCGCGGACGGCGTCCTTGTCGAAGCCGGCCATCTGGTGCACGTGCAGGCCCTCGTGGTGCGCCTGGACGCTGAGGTGGGCGATCGACTGGCCGAGGTCGTAGACGGCCCAGGGGCGCGGCTTCCCCTCGGAGTCGACGGTCTCGGCCAGCGCGACGACCAGGACGGCGGCGGAGCCGGCCCAGGCGCCGTTGAAGCCGGCGAGCGTCGAGACGATGCGGTCGAACCCGTCGGTTCCGCGGCGGGCGACGATGAAGCGCCACGGCTGCGAGTTGCTGGCGGACGGGGACCAGCGCGCGGCCTCGAGGAGGGACGCGAGGGTCTCGTCGGAGACGGTCGCGGACGCGTCGTAGGAGCGGGGGCTCCAGCGCTCCGCGAGGACGTCGAGGATCGGGGCGCTGGTGCTGGCGGTGCGGGAGGCGGTGGCGGACATCGCGGGGCTTCTTCCGTGCGGGGGACTGGGGGAGGGGCTCCGTCGCCCGTGGAGCCCAACCGTCCCCGCCCCGCGGGCATTCCCGCGCGTGCACGGCAGGCGCCCGCGCGCGCGTTCGCCCACGGAGGAGCGGGCCGCCTCCGAGCCCCGGAACGGTACGGTGGGAGACGGCGTGGTCACCCCGCGCACCACCATCCACGACTCTGGAGGATCATCCATGGCCCAGCACTTCGACGTCGTCGTCCTGGGGGCAGGCCCCGGCGGATACGTGGCCGCGATCCGCGCCGCCCAGCTCGGCAAGTCCGTCGCCGTCGTCGAGAAGCAGTACTGGGGCGGTGTCTGCCTCAACGTCGGCTGCATCCCGTCCAAGGCGCTGCTGCGCAACGCGGAGCTCGCCCACCTCTTCCACACCCAGGCGAAGCAGTTCGGCATCTCGGGCGACGTCTCGTTCGACTTCGGCGCGGCGTTCGACCGCAGCCGCTCGGTCGCGGACGGCCGCACCAAGGGCGTCCACTTCCTGATGAAGAAGAACAAGATCGCCGAGTTCGACGGCGTCGGCTCCTTCACCGGCCCGCAGGGCCTCGACGTGCAGCTGAGCAAGGGCGGCACGGAGTCGCTGACCTTCGACGACGCGATCATCGCGACCGGCGCGAGCGTCCGCCTCCTGCCCGGCGTCGAGCTCTCCGAGAACGTCGTCACCTACGAGACCCAGATCATGACCCGCGAGCTCCCCGACACGATGGCCATCGTGGGCGCGGGCGCGATCGGCATGGAGTTCGCCTACGTCCTCAAGAACTACGGCGTCGACGTGACGATCATCGAGTTCATGGACCGCGCCCTCCCCAACGAGGACCCGGACGTCTCCAAGGAGATCCAGAAGCAGTACAAGAAGCTCGGCGTCGAGATCCTGACCTCGACCAAGGTCGAGTCGGTCGTCGACAAGGACGGCTACGTCACGGTCACCTACACCGCGAAGGACGGCACGCAGTCGACCCTCGAGGTCGACAAGGTGCTCATGTCGATCGGCTGGGTCCCCCGCACCGAGGGCTTCGGCCTCGAGAAGACGGGTGTCGAGCTCACCGAGCGCGGCGCGATCGCGATCGACGACCACATGCGCACCAACGTGCCGCACATCTACGCCATCGGCGACGTCACCGCGAAGCTGCAGCTCGCGCATGTCGCGGAGGCGCAGGGCGTCGTCGCCGCCGAGACCCTCGCCGGTGCCGAGACCCAGACCCTGGGCGACTACCGGATGATGCCGCGCGCGACGTTCTGCCAGCCGCAGATCGCCTCCTTCGGCCTCACCGAGAAGCAGGCGACGGACGAGGGACACGAGATCACCGTCTCGACCTTCCCCTTCATGGCGAACGGCAAGGCCCACGGCCTCGGCGAGCCCACCGGCTTCGTGAAGCTCATCGCGAGCAAGAAGTACGGCGAGCTCCTCGGCGCCCACATGATCGGCCCGGACGTCTCGGAGCTGCTCCCCGAGCTCACGCTCGCCCAGAAGTGGGACCTCACCGCGACGGAGCTGGCCCGGAACGTGCACACCCACCCGACGCTGTCGGAGGCGCTGCAGGAGGGCTTCCACGGCCTCAAGGGGCACATGATCAACATGTAGTGCTCGTCCCTCCACGGCCTCCGGCCCGCAGGATCCCGCTCGGCTCGTCCGCGGCGGATCCTGCGGGCCGGAGCCGTCTCCGGGGGCGTCCACAGGGCTCCGGCGCCGCTCCCGCTACCGTGGCCCGATGGATCCGCGCCTGCTCGACCGCCTCGCCGCCGACGCCTGGCCCGCGCTCGTGCGGCGCCCCCTCGGCGCGTGGGAGCTGCGCGCCTCCGCAGGAGTCACCAAGCGCGCGAACTCGGTGCTCGCGTCCGGCGACGTCGTCGACCAGGAGGCGGCGCTCGACGCGGCGGAGGCGTTCGCCCGCGAGCACGGGATCGCGCCCCTCGTGCAGATCGGGCCGCCGAGCCCCGCCGGTCTGACCGGGCTGCTCGCCGAGCGGGGCGCCGCGCCGATCGACCGGACGCTCGTGCTGACGGGTTCGGTGCAGGAGGCGCTCGCCGCCCTGTCCACGACGTCGGGGTCCGCGCCGTCGAGGCCAGTGCCGCCGAGGCCCGCGCTGCAGCCTCGCGTCCGGCTCGCCCCGGCTCCCGACGAGGACTGGCTCGCCCTCTGGTGGTCGGTGGACGGTCGCGGTGGAGCGGAGGAGCGCGCGGTCGCCGAGCGCATCCTCGCGGGCTGCCCCTCCTCCTACGCGCTCGCCGTCGACGGGGACGGCCCGGCCGCGACCGGCCGCCTCGCGCTCGTCACGGCGCCGGACGGCGAGCTCTGGGGCGGCCTCTTCGCGCTGGCGACCCGGCCGGCCCCCTGGCGCCGCGGGCTCGCCTCCGCCGTGATCCGCGCCCTCCTCGAGGACGCGTCCGGCCGGGGCGTCGCGCGCTTCTGGCTCCAGGTGCTCGCCGAGAACGTCGGCGCCCGCCGCCTCTACGCGTCCCTCGGCTGCCGCGAGTCGTCCTGGTACGAGTACTGGCGCTGACCCGCTCGCGGAGGAGGAGCGGGGTGCCCGGGTCAGGCGTTCGCGAGCACGGCGCGGGCGACGGCCTCGGCCTTCGCCGCGTCGCCGGTGACGGTCACGCGCCACCACACGTCGTCGGCGAGCGCGTCGATCTCGCAGACGCCCGCCGCGCAGCCGGTGAGGGCCTTCTCGCCGAAGCCGTCGAGCGGCTCGAGCGGGATCGCCAGGCCCGAGGTCAGCGAGAGGTTCCGCCAGCCGTCGTCGCCGTTCGGGAGCGCGTCGACCGTCACGCCCGAGTAGGCGGCGCTGGAGGCGTCGCTCCAGCTGCAGGAGGCGTACCCGGCCCGGGCGGCGGCAGCGGCCGACGCGGTGGTCGGCGTCCCGGTCCCCGTCCCCGCGGTCGCCTGCGCGAGACCGGCGGCACCGGACAGCTGCTCGGCCGTCAGGACCTCGGTGCAGACGGGCGCCGTCGCGGTGACCGGCTCGTCGAGGCTGCCGAGCGCGGCGGAGGCGGTGCCGGTCGCCAGCGCGGCGAGGTCGACGGCCGCGGGGGCGCCTCGCAGCTGCAGCGTCACCCAGGTGGCGCCGGCGAGCAGGTCCAGGTCGCAGCTGCCGTCGGTGCAGGAGCCGTAGGCCTCGACGCCGGTCTCGAGGCGCGGGCCCGGACGGCCGGCGAAGGCCTCGGCGGCGGCGTCGACCGCGGCCGCGGTGATCGAGGCGTCCTCGTCGTACCAGGCGCAGCGGAGCACTCCGCCGTTCTCCTCCGCGGCCTCGCGGATCAGCTCGCCCGAGGAGCGCGTCGTCACCTCGCGGCTGCCCTCGAGAGCGCTGCGGGAGACCCCCAGCGCCGAGGCCGCCCGCGTGGCGGGGAGGAGGGAGTCGCAGCCCAGGCGGGTCGAGGCCGTGGGCGAGGGCGTCGGAGTCGCGGAGGGAGTCGGAGCGGCGGTCTCGGACGCCGACGGGGTGGCCGCGACGTCCGAGCGCTCGGCCGACGTGCAGCCCGTCAGCGCGACGAGAACGGCGAGCGCGGCGCCGACCGTCGCCAGGCGCGGGAGGCGGGCCCTCACGCGGCCAGCTCGCGCTCGATCGCGGCCGTGAACGCGTCGATGTCGTCCTCCGTCGTGTCGAAGGAGCAGACCCAGCGGACCTCGCCGGTCGCCGGGTTCCAGTCGTAGAAGCGGTAGGCGGCGCGGAGCCGGTCCGCGACTCCGGGCGGCAGCGTCGCGAACACCGCGTTGGCCTGGGTCTGCTGCGTGAACTCGAGCCCGGTGATCCGGCCGGCGGCGATCGCCTCCTCGAGCCCCGAGCGCAGGCGCGCCGCCATGGCGTTCGCGTGCCGGGCCGAGCGGAGCCACAGGGGCTCCTCCTCGCCGCCGTCGCCGAGCAGGGCGAGCAGCTGCGCCGAGATGAAGCGCATCTTGGAGGACAGCTGCATGTTGGTCTTGCGGAGGAAGGTCAGCCCGGTCGAGGCCGCCGGATCGAGCACGACGATCGCCTCGCCGAGCAGGATGCCGTTCTTGGTGCCGCCGAACGAGAGCACGTCGACGCCTGCGTCGGTCGTGAAGGAGCGCAGGGGCAGGCCGAGGGCGGCCGCGGCGTTCGCGATGCGCGCCCCGTCCATGTGCAGCCGCATGCCGAGGCCGTGCGCGTGGTCGGCGAGCGCGCGCACCTCCTCCGGGGTGTAGACGGTGCCGAGCTCGGAGGACTGGGTGATCGAGACCACGAGCGGCTGGGCGCGGTGCTCGTCGCCGAAGCCCCACGCCTCCTGGTCGACCAGCGCCGGGGTCAGCTTGCCGTCGGGCGTGGGGACCGTGAGGATCTTGATCCCGCCGACCTTCTCCGGCGCTCCGCCCTCGTCGGAGGTGATGTGCGCGGTGCCCGCCGAGACGACGGCGCCCCACCGCGGCAGCATCGACTGCAGGCCGGTGACGTTGGCGCCCGTGCCGTTGAAGACGGGGAAGGCCTGGGCCTGCTCGCCGAACTCGCGGCGGAACGCCTCCTGCAGGCGCTCGGTGTAGACGTCCTCGCCGTAGGCGATCTGGTGCGCTCCGTTGGCCGCGGCGATCGCGGCGAGGACCTCGTCGTGCACTCCGGAGTAGTTGTCGGAGGCGAAGCCGCGGACGTCGGGATCGTGCAGAGCGCTCATCCCTCCATCTTCGCAGCCCGCCGCCCGGAGGAGCCCCGGAGGCGCCCGCCGAGACACCCCTCCTGCCTCCCGCATGTTTCGGGCAGGTGAAAGGACGACGACCCGAAAGCCGATCTCCGTCAAGAAGTTGGTATCGGCTGGGAGGCAGGCCACTCTTGACGTATGCGCATGGACACGACGGGAGCTGTCCGCGACATGCCCGCCCCTCCCGGGGTGGACGAGATCGCGGCTCGCTTCGGCGATCCCGTCCTCGCGTTCGCGCCCCAGCCGAGGCTGGAGGAGTTCGCCGCGGCGCAGACGATGGCGCTCGGCCGCTTCGTCGAGATCTCGCTCTCGTACTCGTTCTACAAGAACCCGCGCAACCGCGCCGACCCCGTCAACCACGTCCCGCTGACCCCCGAGCAGAAGCGCGCGATCGAGCGCGCCGAGAACGACCACCTGCCGCCGTGGATGGTCGACCAGGTGACGCGGATGCGGTACCCGGTGCTCTGGGAGGCGGTCCGCACCTCCGTGCCGATCCCCGCCGAGCGCAGCCGGCCCCTGGAGTCCCGCCTCGCGGCCCACATGGGCGACGTGCTCCGCAACACCTTCCCGGGCCGCGTGCGCAGCCGCCGCGGCGGGATGCCGGTGGTCGCCGCCGCCCTCCGCGACGAGGACGTCGTGCGGGGCGTCCCGGTGATCGTGGACGGGGAGGCGCTGCGCGGCTACCGCGTGGACACCGACCCGGACGTGGTCGCGATCGGCGCCCGCGTCGACGGCCGCTACATGACGGTCGTGCTCGACCGGAAGATCGTGCCGGAGATCCGGATGGAGTTCGTCCGCCGCACCCCGCCGCGCCCGGCCTCGAGCCAGTCCCGGCGCTGACCGCCCCGGCGTCGAGCACCTCCGACCTGTCCGCCCCGCTGCCGACCGCCCGGCCCACCGCTCAGGGGCGCCCCGGCACCGCGATCCCGTGCTCGTAGGCGAACACGACCGCCTGGATCCGGTCGCGCACGCCGAGCTTCATCAGGATCTTCGAGACGTGCGTCTTCACGGTCGCCTCGCCCACGAACAGCTCGGCCGCGATCTCGGCGTTCGACCAGCCCCGCGCCAGGTGCACGAGCACCTCCCGCTCGCGGTCCGTCAGGTCGGCCACTCCGGAGTGCTCGGCCGCGGCCGGCGTGTGCTCGGGCACGGACGCGAACCGCTCGATCACGCGCCGGGTGACGTCGGGGGCGAGCATCGCGTCGCCGCGGGCGACCACCTGCACGGCCTCGACCAGCTCCTCCGGCGACGCGTTCTTGAGCAGGAACCCGCTGGCGCCGGCCGAGAGCGCCTCGAAGAGGTAGTCGTCGCGGTCGAAGGTGGTGAGGATGAGCACCCGCGAGCACAGGCGCGGGTCGGCCACGATCTCGCGGGTCGCGGCCAGGCCGTCGAGGCCGGGCATCTGCACGTCCATGCAGATCACGTCGGGGCGCAGCTCGGAGGCGCGCTGCAGGGCCTCGAGACCGGTGCGGGCCTCGCCGACCACCTCGATCCCCGGCTCCGACTCGAGGATGATGCGGAAGCCCACGCGGACGAGCTCCTGGTCGTCGACGAGCAGCACGCGCACGTGCTCGGTCATGGGCGGCCCCCGCTCGCTCGCTCCTGACGCCCCCGCGACGTCTCCGACGACGGTACCGGGTCGTCGGCGTCCGGCACGCTCGCCCGGACGGGGGACAGCGGCACCCGGGCGTGCACGAGGTAGCCTCCGCCCCTCGGCCCCATCTCGATCCAGCCGCCGACCGCGGCCGCGCGCTCGCTCATGCCGGTGTGCCCCAGTCCGCAGGAGGCGGGAGCGCTCGGGTGCGGGCCGGACCCGCCGTCGTCGGCGATCTCGAGCTCGACCGCGTCGGGGGCGTAGCGGAGGCGCACCTCGGCGTGCGCGCCGCGCCCCGCGTGCTTGCGGACGTTCGTGAGCGACTCCTGCGCGATGCGGTAGAGGCTGAGCCCCACCGTCGCGGGGATCTCGCGGGGCGTGCCGAGGGTGAGGAAGACGGTGGGCAGGCCCGATCCGCTGGACGCCGCGACCAGCTCCTCGAGCTGGGCCACCCCGCGGGTGGACGCGGCGTCGGTGAGCGGATTCGGGACCGCGTCCTCGGCGCGCAGCGCGACCAGGATGCGGTGCAGCTCCTCGATCGCCGAGCGCGCGTCGCCCTCGATGGCGCTGAGCGATGCCGCCGCCCGCTCCGGATCCCGCGCCAGCACCCGCCGCGCCGCTCCCGCCTGCACGCCCATCACGCTGACGTGGTGCGCGACCACGTCGTGCAGCTCGCGCGCGATCCGCAGCCGCTCGGAGGACACGGCCTGCCGCGAGGAGCGCTCCCGCTCGTCGTCGAGCTCGGCCGTGCGCGTCTCGAGCGCCTCCAGCCGGCGGGCCGACTGCCACGACGCCTCGCCGAAGACGTAGGCGCTGCCGAAGTAGAGCAGGTTCGAGACGACCGCGAGGGCCGACTCCGCCGCGTAGGGCGAGAGCAGGCCGGGGGAGTCGTCGACCGGCACGGAGCTGCCGAAGTACTCGCCCGTGGCGAGGGTGGTGAGCAGCCAGCCCAGCATCCCGACCGCGATCGCCACTCGGACGACGAGCGCCGTGCGCCGGTTCCGGCCCCACGCGCCGACCGTGTAGAGCGCGAGGAACAGGCAGATCTGGCCGAAGAGCGACTCCGGCACCTGGAGCACGATCCCGAGCGCGTAGACGACGGAGAGCCCGGCCGCCACGCTCGCGGGGAACCGGCGGCGCAGCGCGAGGGGAAGGGTCATCAGGACGGCCCAGTGGGCGCTGACGACGGGGTGCGCCGCGTCCGGGAATCCGGCCGAGGAGTACAGCGCGACGGAGACGACCGTCGCCACCAGCAGGATCCCCGCGGTGACCGCGTCGCGCACGTATCCGGCCCGGCTCGGCGCTCGCCGGATCCAGCCCGCGTCGAGCGGGTCCGCGGCTCCGTCACCTGAGGGCATGCGCCCCACGCTAACCGACGCCGGTCGGACGGGGCCCCGGGAGGCGGAGGAGCGCACCCCGCCGCCTCCCGGGCGCGACGTCAGTCCCGGCCGGTGATGCCCCGGGTCGAGGCGATGACGTCGCCCATCTTCTTCCCGAGGGCCTCGTAGAACATCGACAGCGGGAACTCGTCGTCCAGCACCGCGTCGGTGAGCCCGCGCGGGGCGCCGAGCAGCACCTCGTCCGGGAGCCCGCGGGCCCAGGCGGAGGCGGGGTGCGGAGTGAGAGTGGCCGCGATCAGCTCGTGCGCGGCCAGCCAGTGCGCCGTCTTCGGCCGGTCGATCGAGCGCCAGTAGAGCTCGTCGATCGCGTCCGAGAGGGCGACGACCACGTCGGCGACGCCGTCCCACTCGAACGCCAGCCGGGTGTCGGTCCAGTGCAGGACGCCGTGCTGGTGCAGCCAGGCGAAGAGCAGCTGGCCGCCGAGGCCGTCGTAGTTGCGCACCCGCGACCCGGTGAGCGGGAAGCGGAAGAGCCGGTCGAACAGGATCGCGTACTGCACGAAGCGCGAGCGCTCGGCCAGCGCCTCCTCCTCGTCGTCGCGGCGGTCGAGCGCGCCGAGGCGGCGCTCGATGGCGACGGCCTCGCGGAAGGCGGTGAGGTCGCACCGCAGCTCCTCCAGCGAGTAGAGGAAGAAGGGCATCCGCTGCTTGATCATGAACGGGTCGAACGGCAGGTCGCCGCGCATGTGGGTGCGGTCGTGGATGAGGTCCCACATCACGAAGGACTCCTCCGCCAGGCGCTGGTCGGCCAGCAGGCGCTGCGCGTCCTCCGGGAGCTCGAGACGGGTGATCCGGGCCGCCTCCGTGACGACGCGGCGGAACCGGGCCGCCTCGCGGTCGGCGAAGATCGCACCCCAGGTGAAGGACGGGACGGAGCGCATCGCGACCGTCTCGGGGAACAGCACGGCGCTGTCGGTGTCGTAGCCGGCGGTGAAGTCGACGAAGCGCACGGGCACGAAGAGGGCGTTGGAGTAGTCGCCCGCCTCCAGCTCGGCGACGAACCGCGGCCAGACGACCTCGACGAGGACGGCCTCGACGTGGCGGTCGCGGCTGCCGTTCTGGGTGTACATGGGGAAGACGACGAGGTGGCGGCGGCCGTCGACGCGCTCGAGCTGCGGCTGGAACGCGGTGAGCGAGTCGAGGAAGTCCGGCAGGCCGAGGCCGTCGGCGCTCCAGCGCTCGAGGTCGACGACCAGCGCGTCGAGGTACGCGGCGTCGTGCGGGAACGCGGGGGCGAGGGTGCGGACGCCGGCGACGATCCGCTCGACGAGGGTGCGCGCATCCTTGAGCCGCTCGGGCTCGGCGAGCGAGCCGTCCAGGGACTGGAGCGGCTGCAGCGCGGCGGCGGCGGCCTTCAGGTCGAGCCAGGCGGCGGAGTCCTCCACGCGGTCCTCGACGACCTCGGGTTCTCCGACGACGGTGCTCTGCACGGCTTGCGACATGGTGATCCTCCTCACGCTGGTGATACGGGGCTGCAGGAGCGGAACGCGCTCCGACTCCGAGCGTATGGGCTCGTGCGCGCGCTTTTCTTGCGTCTCGGCGGAGCGAAGCGGCGATCTCGCGGGGGCGGGCGCACGTCTCCGCCGCCCCTCTCCGGCCCCGCGGTCAGCGGTTGCCCAGGTGTTGTGCAGGTGCCACCCCCCGTCCGGGGCTAGATTCCTCACCGCTTCCGTTTCCCTCCCCTCATCGGGTCGAAGATGGGGCGACACCGTGTCCGCATCCCGAGTGCGGAGACATCCGATCGGACAGGCGCGCCGAACACCCTGGCGGCGCGCTCGATCGGCGAGCCATCCTGAGAGAGAGGATCGGAGCGCGTGACGGGACCCGAACCCGGAAGCGACCAGAGAACAGCCAGCATCGACCACCACCCCGAGAACCTCCGCCTGCTCCCCTGGCCGCAGGCGGACTCCTCCGTCCTGCGCGACACCCTCGCGCACGCGGGCGGCGGACTCGAGAGCGAGAGCGAGATCCTCGTGCGCCACGACCGCTACCTGCGCGGTTGGGCGGACGGCGACGCGTTCTTCTACGTGGTCGAGCTGGACGGACTCTCCGTCGGCTCCATCGGCTATTGGTACGGCTGCTCGCGCGGCGTCGTCGCCTACGAGGCGGCGTGGAGCATCGCTCCGCACGCCCGCGGCATCACCGCGGACTCCGTGCGGATGCTGCTCGAGGAGGCGGCGGCGTTCCCCGCGCCACGCTTCGTGCACGCCTTCGTGGCGGAGAGCGACCTGGACGCCGGCGCGACCTGCGTCGAGGCCGGCTTCGACCGGATCGACCTCGTCGAGCAGGGCGAGCCGCCGGAGCTCTACGTGGACTGGGCGTTCGACCTGGCCGCCGTGGCCTGATCAGATCCCGTGGCGCTCCAGCCACGGCCGCAGCACCGCGAGGAACTCCTCCGGGTGCTCGAGGCCGGGCAGGTGCGCCGCGTCCTCGAGCACGTGCAGCTCGGCACCGCCCACCTCGGCGGCGAGGTGCTCGCACACCGGCAGCGACTCCGAGAGGTCGTGCGCGCCCGCCACGACGAGGGTCGGCACGGCGATCTCCCCGAGCCGCTCACCCGCCGGCCCGGAGGGCTCGATCGGGCGGGGGGCCTCCTCCTCGTGGCCGACGCCCGTGAGCGCGAGCTCCCGGATCCGCGCGAGGAACTCCGGAGCGACGTCGTCCGCGGAGCGGTCGGGACCCACGGCCCAGAGCTCCGCCTCGACGATCGCCGCGGCCTCCCGCTCGCCCGCGAGCTCCAGCGCCTCGACCTCCCCGAAGCGCCGCTCCTCCTCCGCCGTCAGCGCGGGATAGTCGAAGCCCGCCAGGCCCGGGGCGATCACGACCAGGCCGGTCACCCGCTCCGGATGCTCGAGCGCCAGGTCGAGCGCGAGCGTTCCGCCCCGCGAGCAGCCGATGACCACTGCGCGCTCGACGCCGAGGTGGTCGAGCACGTCCAGGGCGTCCCGGCGCGGGTCGTACTCCACGTCCTCCGTGCTCGTTCCGCCCGCGCCGCGGACGTCGTAGCGGACCACCAGCCGGTCGCGCGAGAGGTCGGGGACGAGCGGGTCCCACATCCGCAGGTCGGCGATGCCCGCGTGCACGAGCAGCAGGGCGGGCGCGGAGGCGTGGCCGTCCGCCTCCCAGTGGAGGCTCGCGCCGGGGACCTCGAGATGCGGCATGCCGCACACCGTAGGCGCGTCCCGCCGACGCTGCAACGCCCGGCCACTGCCTAGGGTGGAGGCGCGACAGCGGACGGGCCGCGGCGGGGAGGCGGCGGCGTGGAGGGCGTGCTCACCGGCTTCTCGATCATCGGGGTCGTCATCGCGGTCGGCTACCTGATCGCGCGGTTCCGGATCGTCCCGCCCGAGAGCCGGCTGATCCTGTCGCGGATCGCCTTCTTCGTCACGACGCCGGCGCTGCTGTTAACCGTGCTGTCGCGGGCCGACGTCTCCGTCCTCTTCTCCTCGTTCCTGCTCGTCTCGCTCCTGACGGTGCTGACCGTCGCCCTGCTCTACGTGCTGGCCTCGCGGCTGCTCTTCCCCCGCCCGCTGCCGGAGACGGTGATCGGGACCGCGGCCTCCTCCTACGTCAACGCCAACAACATCGGGCTGCCGGTCGCCATCTACGTGCTGGGCGATCCGCAGTGGGTGGCCCCGACGCTCCTCCTGCAGCTGATCGTCCTCGCGCCGACGATCCTGACGCTGCTCGACGTCTCGACGAGCGGGCGGACCTCGGTCGGCGCGATCCTCACGCAGCCGCTGCGGAATCCGATGATCATCGCCTCCGCCCTCGGCCTCGTCGTCGCCCTCACCGGCGTCGAGCTGCCCGCGCCCGTGCTGCAGCCGTTCTCGATCATCGGCAACGCGTCGATCCCGCTGGTGCTGATCGCCTTCGGGATGTCGCTGCGCGGGCAGCGGCCGCTGGAGGCGGGGCCGGCGCGGGTCGAGGTGGTCGTCGCCTCCGTGCTCAAGTCGCTGGTGATTCCGGCGGTCGCGCTGCTGCTGGGGCGCTTCGCGTTCCACCTCGACTCCGAGCACCTCTTCGTGGTGACGGTGACCGCCGCGCTGCCGACCGCTCAGAACATCTTCACCTTCGCCTCGCGCTACGACCGGGGCGTCGCCGTCGCCCGCGACACGGCCCTCGTGACCACGGTCGCCGCGGTGCCCGTGCTCATCGGGGTGTCCCTCCTGCTGGGCTGAGCGGAGCAGCATCCCCGGCTCCCGCTCGGGCCCGGCGGAGGCGCCGGACGGCCCGCGCATCCGCGTCGCGTGTCCCTCGTCCTGGGACGGGGCCGGTGGCGCGGGCCCGGTCGCACTCCGCCGACCGTCGCTTAGGCTCTCTCGAATGAGCACCACCACGTCCGCCGACCGCTCCGCCCGCGGCAGGCCGCGCCGCCGTCGCGGCCTCTGGATCACGCTGATCGTCCTCCTGGTCCTGCTGATCGGCGCCGTCGTCGCGGTGCTCCTCGGCGTGCGCACCTACGACAAGGCGATGACCGTCCGCGACAAGCTGACCGAGGCGATCCCGCTGGTGTCGCAGGTGACGGACAGGCTGACGACGTTCGACACCTCCGGGGCGGAGGAAACCGCGGGCCGGATCGCGACCCTCACCGGCGAGGCGCGCGACGAGACCGAGGACCCGGTGTGGCGGGTGATGGAGGTGGTGCCCGTCCTCGGGCCGAACCTGTCCGCGGTCCGCGCCGCGACCGAGATCGCCGACGACATCTCCGGCCGGATCGTCACGCCGCTCTCCACGACCTCGCTCGACATCCTCAAGCCCGTCGACGGCAGGGTCGACCTCGCGGCGATCACCGAGCTGTCGCAGAAGATCACCGTCGCCAAGGAGGTCGTCGACGCGGCGCAGACCCGCGTCGAGGGCATCGACCGCGGCGCGCTGGTGCCGCAGGTCGCCTCCGCGCTCGACTCCTTCACTCCGCAGCTGGCCACCGCCACCGCGGCGATGGAGCAGGTCGAGCCGCTCACCGCGATCCTCCCCGACTCCCTCGGAGCCTCCGGCCCGCGCCACTACCTGGTGATGTTCCAGAACCTGGCGGAGTCGCAGGCTCTGGGCGGCGGCGCGTCGTCGGTGATGCAGCTCGACGTCGACGGCGGCGCGATCTCGATCGGCCGTCAGCTGGGCAGCGGCGACTTCCGCGGTCTGGCGCCCGTCACCGTCGACCAGAGCGCGCTCGACACCATCGGCGAGAACATGGCGACGACCTTCAACGTCTCGACCAGCCGCCCCGACTTCCCGACGGCCGCCTCGATCGCCTCCCAGTTCTGGGCGCAGAAGTTCCCCGAGCAGAGGATCGACGGCGTCCTCGCGATCGATCCCGTCGCCCTCTCCTACCTCCTCGGCTCGACCGGGCCGGTGACCCTCACCGACGGCACGGTCCTCACGAGCGAGAACACCGTCTCGACCCTGCTCAACGAGGTCTACTTCCGCTACCCGGAGTCGGTCGTGGCCGAGCGCACCGACGAGTTCTTCTCGGAGGCGAGCGCGACGGTCCTGGGCAAGATCCTCGGCGGGGAGATGGAGCCGACGAAGATGCTCCCGGCGATCGTGAAGGCGGTCGACGAGAGCCGCATCCTCGCCTACAGCTCCGACGCCGACGAGCAGGCGCTCCTCGCGCCCACGCCGATCGCGGGGGTCCTGCCGCAGACGACGACCGACGGCACGACCACCGGAGTGTTCTTCCAGGACGCCTCGGGCGGCTCGAAGATGGACTACTACCTGAGCACGGCGGTCACGCAGTCGAGCGCGGGCCGGTGCGCCGCCTCGGGCGCGGTCTTCACCACCTCCGTCACCGTGACCAACACGATCTCGAAGGCGGTCGCTCGGACACTGCCCGGCTACGTCGCCGCGGCCGGCGGGCGCGGTGCGTACCCCCTGGGCGACTTCGTCACCAACATCTACGTCTACGGCCCTCCCGGGACCACGGTGTCGAGCGCGGCCTGGGCCGACGGCACCGGCTACGGACCCGAGAGCCTCGACGACCTCGGCCGTCCCGTCTCGAAGGTCGCGGTGCAGCTCTCGCCCGGCCAGTCCGAGACGTTCGACGTGCAGTTCAGCGCCGGCGACGCCGCCGGCTTCGGCGACCAGACCGTGCGGGTGACCCCGATGATCAACCCCACCGCGGTCACGCTGAACGACGAGCCCGCCTGCGGCTGACCGCGCGATCGCGCCCCGAGCACGCCGACCGCTGACGCGCCCCCGGGTCGGTGCTGGACCAGCGCCGACCGCTCCGACCGCTGACGCGCCCCCCGGGTCGGTGCTAGACCAGCGCCGACCCGGGGATCGAGCTCGTCACGAGCGAGGAGGCGAGGAACGCGGTGGCGATGCAGAGCACGAACCCGATGACCGGCACGAGGAACGCGCGACGGCCCACGAGGTAGCGCACGACCGTCACGGCCACGGCGATCAGCGTCAGCGCGGGCGGCCCGATCAGCGCGATCGAGACGCCCCAGTCGATCCGGTCGAAGTCGCAGGCGAAGTTCTGGCCCTCGCACTGCGCGGGGAAGACCGAGAGGATCGCGGCGAGGTAGCCGAGCACGATCGTGAGCAGGCCGAGGGCGAGGCAGCCGAGGATCGAGAGCACGAGGTCCCAGCGGCGCCGGCGCGGCTTCCCGGCGGCGATGATCTCGCCAACCGAGCGGTAGGCGTCGGACCGGAACTCGTCGTGCGCGGCTCCGGGGCGGGCGGTCGCGGGGCGGGCGGTCGCAGGGCGCGCCGTCGCGGGTCGGGCGGCGGGGCGGGAGGCGCCGGCCGAGGCGGCCTCGGCCCGCGCGCGCTTCTTCTTCGACGAGGCCATGCTCAGAAGATCATCGGGCGGTCGTCGTCGAGGGTCGTCTCGAGGTCGAGGTCGACCACCACCGGGACGTGGTCGCTCGGGGCGTCGCCCTTGCGCTCGTCGCGGTGGATCGAGGCGCCGGTGACGAGGTCGCCGAACGCGGGGGAGCCGAGCACGAAGTCGATCCTCAGCCCCTCGTTGCGCGGGAAGCGGAGCTGCTTGTAGTCCCAGTAGGTGTAGCCCTCGGGCACGAGCGGGCGGACGACGTCGCGCAGGCCCGCGTCCTCGAAGGCGGCGAAGGCGGCGCGCTCGGGGATCGAGACGTGCGTGGATCCGGGGCCGAGGCTCGGGTCGCCCACGTCGCTGTCGAGCGGCGCGACGTTCCAGTCGCCGACCAGGGCGAGCGGCAGGTCGGGCTCGGCGGCCAGCCACTCGCGGGTGCTCGCCTCGAGGGCCGCGAGCCACTCGAGCTTGTAGAGGTAGTGCGGGTCGTCGACCGCGCGGCCGTTCGGGACGTAGAGGCTCCAGACGCGCACGCCGTCGACCGTCGCGCCGATCGCGCGGGCCTCGAGCGGGTAGGAGCCGTCGGCCGCCGCCTCCTTCGCGAAGCCGGGCATGCCCGGGAAGCCGACCTGCACGTCGTCCATCGGCAGGCGCGAGGCGATGCCGACGCCGTTCCACTGGCTGAGCCCGACCATCTCGACGTGGTACCCGGCGTCGGCGAAGGCCTCGTGCGGGAACTGCTCGGGCTTGCACTTGAGCTCCTGCATGGCGAGGACGTCCACGTCCTCGCGCACGAGCCAGTCGACGACGCGGCCGGTGCGGGCCCGGATGGAGTTCACGTTCCAGGTGGCGATGCGCATCCTGGAAGTGTAGGAGCCGCCGCCGACACGTCTCCTGCGCGTCCTCCGCGCGTCCCGGCGGCCGCGGGCCGGGGGAGTCATCCCCTCGGCGGATTGCGGAACCGGTGTCGGTGGTCGATGGTTGTCTAGCGCCGTCCCGACCGGCCGTTCGTCGTGCCGTCCGGACGCCGCCGCCGCCCGCGCCGTGCGGGCCCGACGGGCTCCTCGGCGCTCCCGAGCCCGGTCCCCTCCCCTCTCGCTCCTGCTCCGCCCCTCCGGAGGACCCATGATCCTGCTCCGCCTCGCCTCCGCCTACGCGAAGCCCTACGCGCGGTGGGTGGCCGCCGTCGTCGTGCTGCAGCTCGTCGCGACGCTCGCCGCGCTCTACCTGCCGAGCCTCAACGCCGAGATCATCGACCAGGGCATCGGCCGCGGCGACACCGACTTCATCTGGGGCACCGGCATGACCATGCTCGGCGTCTGCGTCGTGCAGGTCGCCGCGGCGATCGGAGCCGTGTACTTCGGCGCCCGCACCGCCATGTCCGTCGGCCGCGACCTGCGCCGCGACGTCTACCGCCGCGTCGACTCGCTCAGCGGGCTCGAGGTCGGCGGCTTCGGCACGGCCACCCTGATCACCCGCGGCACGAACGACGTGCAGCAGGTGCAGATGCTCGTGCTGATGACCCTCAACTTCATGGTCTCCGCGCCGATCATGTGCGTCGGCGGCATCGTCTTCGCCCTGCGCGAGGACGCCGGCCTCTCCTGGCTGGTCTGGGTGTCGGTGCCGCTGCTGTTCGTCGTGGTCGGCTTCCTGGTGTTCCTGCTGCTGCCGCTGTTCCGCCTCATGCAGGACCGGATCGACGGGATCAACAGCGTGCTGCGCGAGCAGATCACGGGCATCCGCGTGGTGCGCGCCTTCGTGCGCGAGCCGTTCGAGTCCGAGCGGTACCGCAAGGCCAACGCGGCGATCACCGAGGTGTCGATCAAGGTCGGCAACATCTTCGTGCTGATGTTCCCCGCGATCATGATGATCCTGCACCTGGCCACCGCGGCCGTGCTGTGGTTCGGCGGGCAGCGGGTCGACGCCGGTCAGATGCAGGTGGGCTCGCTCACCGCGTTCCTGCAGTACCTCCTCCAGATCCTCACCGCCGTGATGATGGGCGTCTTCATGGTGATGATGATCCCGCGCGCGGTCGTCTGCGCCGAGCGGATCCAGCAGGTGCTCGACGCCCGCACCAGCCTCACCACGCCCGAGGGCGGAGTCCCGACGCCCGCGCGCGGCCGCGTCGAGTTCTCCGGGGTCGTCTTCGGCTACCCGGGCGCCGAGCGCCCCGTGCTCTCGGGCATCGACATCGTCGCGGAGCCGGGCCGCACCACGGCCGTCGTCGGCTCCACCGGCGCCGGCAAGACCACCCTGCTCGGCCTCGTGCCGCGCCTGTTCGACCCGCAGGAGGGCACCGTCACGATCGACGGCGTGCCCGTCTCCTCCCTCGACCGGGCGCAGCTCGCCGAGGTGATCGGGCTCGTGCCCCAGCGCCCCTACCTCTTCTCGGGGACGATCGCCTCGAACCTGCGCTTCGGCCGCCCCGACGCGACGGACGCCGAGCTGTGGGAGGCGCTGCGCATCGCCCAGGGCGAGGACTTCGTGCGGAGCAAGGAGCACGGGCTCGACGAGCCGGTCTCGCAGGGCGGCACCAACGTCTCCGGCGGGCAGCGCCAGCGGCTCTGCATCGCGCGGGCCCTCGTCGCGAAGCCGCGGGTCTACCTGTTCGACGACTCGTTCTCGGCGCTCGACGTCGCGACCGATGCGCGGCTGCGGGAGTCGCTGGCCGACGCCACCACCGACGCGACCGTGATCATCGTGGCCCAGCGGGTGTCGACCATCCGCCACGCCGACCAGATCGTCGTGCTCGACGCGGGCCGCGTCGTCGGCCGCGGCACGCACGACGAGCTCCTCGAGACGAACGCGACCTACCGCGAGATCGTCGAATCCCAGCTGAGCGTCGAAGGAGTGTCCTGAGATGGCGCGCACACGCGACACCACCGTCCCCGAGGAGACGACGTCCCCCGAGCCCGAGTTCGAGCCCGGCGAGGGTGACGGCGGCATGTTCGGGGACGGGCCGCCCGCCCGCAAGGCGCAGAACTTCTGGCCCTCGGCCAAGCGCCTCTTCTCGCTGCTCGGCCCCGAGCGCGCCCGGATGGTCCTCGTGGTCGCCCTGGTCTCGCTGTCGGTCGTCCTCACCGTCATCGCGCCCAAGATCCTCGGGCAGGCGATGGACACGATCTTCAACGGCGTGATCGGCTCCCAGCTCCCCGCCGGCGTCCCGCTCGAGCAGATCATCGAGCAGCAGCGAGCCTCGGGCAACGGCACCTTCGCCGACATGCTGGCCAAGACCGACATCGTGCCCGGCGCGGGCATCGACTTCGTGGTCCTCGGCCGCCTGATCATCATCGTGCTGCTGATGTACGTCGTCGCGTCGGTGCTCATGTGGGCGCAGGGCTACATCCTCAACGGCCTCGTGATGCGGGTGGTCTTCGGCCTCCGCCAGGACATCGAGGCGAAGCTCAACCGCCTCCCGCTGCGCTTCTTCGACACCCGGCAGCGCGGCGACGTGATGTCGCGCGTCACGAACGACGTCGACAACATCCAGACGGCGCTGCAGCAGGCCTTCTCGCAGCTGGTGCAGTCGGTGCTCACCATCATCGGCATCGCCGCGATGATGTTCATCGTCTCGTGGCAGCTCGCGCTGATCGCGCTGATCTCGATCCCGCTCTCGGGCGTGATCGCGGGCGTGATCGGCGCCCGCTCCCAGAAGCTCTTCGCCGCCCAGTGGAAGAACACGGGCGCGCTCAACGGCCACATCGAGGAGACCTTCTCCGGGCTCGAGATCGTCCGCGCCTTCGGCCGCGACCGCGAGATGCTCGAGGAGTTCGACCGCCGCAACGACAGCCTCTACACCGCCTCGTTCGGCGCCCAGTTCGTCTCGGGCATGATCATGCCCGCGATGACCTTCGTCTCCTACCTCTCCTACGTGCTCATCGCCGTGGTCGGCGGCTTGCGGGTCGCCTCCGGTCAGCTGACGCTCGGCGACGCGACCGCGTTCATCCAGTACTCGCGCGAGTTCACCCAGCCGGTGACCCAGCTGGCGAGCATGGCGAACATGCTGCAGTCCGGCGTCGCCTCGGCCGAGCGCACGTTCGAGCTGCTCGACGCCGAGGAGCAGGAGCCGGAGACGGCGACCGCGTCGCTCCCGCAGCGCACCGACGGCCACGTGGAGTTCGAGGGCGTCTCGTTCTCGTACGACCCGGAGCAGCCGCTGATCGAGGACCTGACCTTCTCCGCGCAGCCCGGGCAGACGGTCGCCATCGTCGGTCCGACCGGGGCGGGGAAGACCACGCTGGTCAACCTGGTCATGCGCTTCTACGAGCTCACCGGAGGGCGCATCCTGCTCGACGGCGTCGACATCACGAGCCTCGCGCGCGGCGATCTGCGCTCGCGCGTGGGCATGGTGCTGCAGGACGCGTGGCTCTTCCAGGGCACCATCCGCGAGAACATCCGCTACGGGCGCCTGGACGCGACCGACGAGGAGATCGTCGACGCGGCGAAGGCCACCATGGTCGACCGCTTCGTGCGCCAGCTGCCCGACGGCTACGACACGGTGCTGGACGCCGACGGCGGCAGCGTCTCGGCGGGCGAGCGGCAGCTGATCACGATCGCGCGCGCGTTCCTCGCGAACCCGTCGCTGCTGATCCTCGACGAGGCCACCTCCTCGGTCGACACCCGCACGGAGCTGCTCGTGCAGCACGCGATGAACGCGCTCCGCACCGACCGGACCTCGTTCGTCATCGCGCACCGGCTCTCCACGATCCGCGACGCCGACACCATCCTGGTGATGGAGTCGGGCCGGATCGTCGAGCAGGGCGCGCACGAGGCGCTCCTGAAGCAGCGCGGTGCCTACTACGAGCTCTACATGACGCAGTTCCGCGGAGGAGGCGACGAGGCGGGCGAGCACGCCGCAGCGGGCGCGCTCCCGAGCGGGGGAGGGGTCTCCCCGTAGAGTAGGCGCGTGACCGACGCACGCCAGCAGCTCATCGAGTACATCGGCTCCGACGCCGTCTTCCACGGGGACTTCACCCTCACGAGCGGCAAGAAGGCGTCGTACTACGTCGACCTGCGCCGCGTGAGCCTCGACCACCGGGTCGCGCCGCTGATCGGGCAGGTCATGCTCGACCTCATCGCGCCCATCGAGCGCGTCGACGCCGTCGGCGGCCTCACCATGGGAGCCGACCCGATCGCCGCCGCGATCCTCCATCAGGGCGCCGCCCGCGGTCTCGCCTACGACGCGTTCGTCGTGCGCAAGGAGCCCAAGGACCACGGCCGCGGCCGGCAGGTCGAGGGCCCCGACCTCGAGGGCAAGCGCGTCGTCGTCGTCGAGGACACGTCCACCACCGGCGGCTCGCCGCTGAAGGCGATCGAGGCCCTGCTGAAGGTCGGCGCCGAGATCGCAGGAGTCGCCGTCGTCGTCGACCGCGCGACCGGTGCCCGCGAGATCATCGAGGACGCCGGCTACCCGTACTTCGCCGCGATCGGTCTGGCCGACCTCGGCCTGAGCTGATGGTCGACGAGGGGGGACGCGGCGGGGGCCCGGGAGGCGGCGAGCACCCGGAGCCGGAGCGCCGCGGGTCCGAGGGCCGCGAGCCCGAGCCTGCCGGATCGGAGGCCTCCGAGCCGGAGCGTGCCGAGCCGGAGCGTGCCGAGCCGGAGCGTGCCGAGCCGGAGCGTGCCGAGCCGGAGCGACCCGAGCCGGAGCGTCCCGTCGGCAGCAGCGAGTGGCTGCTCCAGCAGCTCAGCGGCGGCCGCCTGAAGAGCATCTTCGACTCGCCCCGCCCCGTCCCTCCCGTGGAGGAGTCGCGCGCGGAGCGGACGTCCGGTCCTGCTGAGTCCGCAGCCGACGAGGCCCACGCGTCAGCGGAGGAGCGGAGCGTTGCGAGCGAGTCGGCCTCCTCCGCCGACGCGGCCGGACCGTCGTCGAGCGACAGCGACAGCGACAGCAACTCCGACACTGCGCCGCGCCGTGCCCCTGCCGCTCCGGTCGGCCTGTGGCCGGGGGAGCCCGTGCTGAGCGCGACGCCCGCCGCCGAGGAGGCCGACGGCGACCTCCCGAAACCCGCGGACGACTCCGCTCGGGTGGAGGAGCAGGACGCCGACGCCGACCGCGGAACGGTCGCTGAGCCGGAGCGCTCCCCCGGCCACGACGGCGTCCCCGCCGAGGGACGGAGTTCTCGGGGCGACGACACGGGAGCCCGCGCCGTGGGAGCGCCCGAGACGGATGCCCGCGAGGCGAGTGCCCGCGAGACGGGTGCCGGGGGTACGACTGCCCGCGAGACGAGTGCCTCCGACGCGGACGTGTCCGACGAGGAAGACTCCGACGAGGACGCCTTCGACGCGTTCTTCGCCCCCCTCCGCGACGACGCGGACGGCTCCGGCTCCGACGCCTCCACCGATGCCGGCCGCACCGAGGTGCACCGCCGCGGGGCGGACTCCGTGCGCCCGGTCCTGCCGCACACCGACCCTCCCGCCGACCTGCCGACCGCCCCCGCCGGACTGCGCAGCGCGCACCGGCCGGACGACGAGCCCGATGCCGGATCCTCGGCCGACGTCGACCCGGCGGGCCGCTCCGGCGTCCCTTCCCCCGCCGACGGACGCCCGGTCGGCGCCACCCCGCCGACTCCGCGCGAGCCGACTCCGCCCGCCGTCTACGAGTGGCCCGACCCGCGAGGGGACTGGGACCAGCCGCCCGTGTGGGAGCAGGTCGTCGCTCCGAAGGACGAGCCCGACGAGGACGGCGGCGACGAGGAGCTGTGGCGCGAGACCGCCGGCGCCTACTCGTGGAACCTCGAGCCGGCCGCCGAGCCCGCCGACCGCGCCGAGCCCGCGCCCTTCCGCACCGCTCCCGCGGCCGCCCACGTCAACGCCGCTCCGCCGCGGAAGCGCCGCTCCGCCCGGTCCCGACCCGAGAGCCGCGAACGCGACTCGGCGCCCGCCGCAGCACCCGCGTGGCGCACGCTCAGCCGACGCCGGCTCCTGATCGGCCTGATCGCGGCGGGTGCGGTGATCCTCCTCGCCGGGCTCTTCGCGATCGGCATCGCCGTCGGGAGCGCCGGCGGCCGAGCAGAGCCGCAGGCCGCCCCGGTCGTCAGCGAGACGCCCACGGCGGAGCCGACCCCCTCGCCCACGCCGACCGCGACCCTCCCGACCGTCGGACCGCTGCCCGTCGGCACCTGGGCCTGGAGCGCGCTCCTCGGCGGCGAGTGCGTCGATCCCTTCGACTCCGTCTGGGCGGAGGAGTTCACCGTCGTGGACTGCGCGGCGGCTCACTCCGCCCAGCTCGTCGCCACGGCGGAGCTGACCGACGCGGCGTTCCCCGGCCAGGACGCTCTGGCCGTCACCGTCTCCTCGCTCTGCCAGGCGCAGGGCGTCGTGGACGTCGCGGCGGCCGAGACCTACGGCGACGTGCAGGTCGCCGGTGCGTTCCCCGTCACCCAGGAGCAGTGGGACGCGGGCGAGCGCAGCTACTACTGCTTCGTCGACCGGGCGGGCGGCGGCGAGCTGACCGGCTCCCTCGCCGGCACTCCCGCGGCCTGACGCGCGCCGTCCCTCAGGCTTCGGGGGACGCCGCCGGGCACCGGCCCGGTGCACCCGGCCGAGCCGCGGAGCGCCCAGTAGGATCGCTCGTCGTGCAGGAGAACGAGGCGACCCCCGCGACCGGACCCACCGCCTCCGTGGAGCTCACCACGAACGGCGTCGGCCCCTGGCAGGGCGAGCGGCCCGAGGACGACCGCCTCGACCCGGAGCTGCTGGAGCGCGGCGACGCGCGCAACGTGGTCGACCGCTTCCGCTACTGGCGGATGGACGCGATCGTCGCGGAGCTCGACCGCACGCGGCACCCGTTCCACGTCGCGATCGAGAACTGGCAGCACGACATGAACATCGGCTCGATCGTCCGCAGCGCGAACGCGTTCGGCGCGGAGGGCGTCCACATCGTCGGCCGGCGGCGGTGGAACAAGCGCGGCGCGATGGTCACCGACCGCTACCAGCACGTCCAGCACCACGAGACGGTGGCCGACCTCGTGCAGTGGGCCGCGGAGGCGGACGTGCCCCTCCTCGCCGTCGACAACGTCCCCGGCTGCGTTCCTCTCGAGACCTACCGGCTCCCCGAGCGCTGCCTCCTGTTGTTCGGGCAGGAGGGACCCGGCCTCTCGGAGGAGGCGATCGCCGCCTCGGAGGCCGTGCTCGAGATCTCGCAGTTCGGCTCGACCCGGTCGATCAACGCCTCGGCGGCGGCAGCCGTCGCGATGCACGCCTGGGTGCTGCAGCACGTCCGCTTCTGACCCCCGCGAGCCGCGGTGCCGTGTCAGGAACCGGCGCCCGGCCCGCTGCCGGGACTCAGACCGCTGAATCCGGCGGGAACTCCGACTCCAGCGGCTCCGACGACAGGAGCTCGTGCACCCCGCTCAGCACCTCGTCCGGGCGGAACGGATAGCGCTCGATCTCGGCCTCGTCGCTGATCCCCGTCAGCACCAGCACGGTGTGCAGGCCCGCCTCGATGCCCGCGACGATGTCGGTGTCCATCCGGTCGCCGATCATCCCGGTGTTCTCGCTGTGCGCGCCGATCTTGTTCATCGCCGAGCGGAACATCATCGGGTTCGGCTTGCCGACGACGTACGGATCCTTGCCCGTCGCCTTCGTGATGAGCGCCGCGATCGCCCCCGTCGCCGGGAGCACGCCCTCGGCACTCGGCCCCGTCGCATCGGGATTGGTGACGATGAAGCGCGCACCCGCGACGATCAGGCGGATCGCCTTCGTGATCGCCTCGAAGCTGTAATTGCGGGTCTCGCCCACGACCACGTAGTCCGGCGCCGTCTCCGTCATGATGAAGCCCGCCTCGTGCAGCGCGGTGGTGATCCCCGCCTCGCCGATCACGAACGCGCTCCCGCCCGGCTTCTGCGACGCGCAGAAGTCCGCCGTCGCCAGAGCGCTCGTCCAGATCCGCTCCTCCGGCACGTGCAGCCCCGACCCGCGCAGCCGCGCCGCCAGATCCCGCGGCGTGAAGATCGAGTTGTTCGTCAGCACCAGGAACGGGGTGCCCGAATCGGTCCACTCCTGGATCAGCTCGGGCGCGCCGGGGAGCGCCTTGTTCTCGTGCACCAGCACGCCGTCCATGTCCGTGAGCCAGGCCTCGACTTCACTGCGGTTCGTCGCCATGGGTCGATGCTATCGGCGGCACCCCCGCGCACGACGGCGACGACCGGCGAACCGCCCGGCTCCCTCCGCTGACGCCCCTGTGGAGGGACGACCGTCGTGCGCCGGACGGCCGGACCCCGGACCCGCACAGCCTCGAGCGGGATAGCCTGGGAGGCATGAGTGGCGAGAACCTGCTGGGCCCCGAACCGACCCTCCTCCCCGACGAGCCCGCGGTCACCGCGGCCCTCGCGAAGCACGCGAACCCGGGAGCCGTCGAATTCGCCGCCCTCGCCGCCGCCCACCCGCGCTCCCCGCTGGCCTGGGCACTCCTCGCCGACAGCGTCTGGGGCATCGACGCGGCCCTCCCCTCCTACGCCTACGCCCGCGTCGGCTACCACCGCGGCCTCGACCTCCTCCGCGGAGCCGGCTGGCGCGGCCAGGGCCCCATCCCCTGGCGCCACGGACCCAACCGCGGATTCCTGCTCTCCCTCTACGCCCTCCGCCGCGCCGCCGACTCCATCGGCGAGACCGAGGAGGTCACCCGCCTCACCCAGTTCCTCCAGCAGGCCGACCCGATCGCCATCGAGGAGATCGAGCGGTACCACGAGGACGCGTTACCCCCTACCGCCGCCATCATCATCCTCGGCAACGACTAGGCGGCGCCCGGGTGCGGTTCTGGCGGCGTTGTCGTCGGGCGCCGTAGCGCCGCTACGGCTTCCTCCTCCGCCTTGCCAGAACCGCACCCGGACGCCGCCTAGCCCTGTGCTGGTGGGGTGGGCGCCGTGCCTGCGGCACGAGCGCGGGGCGCCGTGCCTGCGGCACGAGCGGCCGCGGGGGGCTTGAGCGGGGGGCCGTGCCTACGGCACGCGCCTGCTCAGGGGAGTGCGGGGGCCGTGCCTGCGGCAGGATGGGGGGATGGACGGCGGGGCGGTGGAGCGGCTTCTCGAAGGGCTTCCGGGAGCGGAGGCGGGGTTCCCCTTCGGGGAGGGGATCCGGGTGTGGAAGGTCGCGGGGAAGGTGTTCGCGCTCGAGTCGGAGCGGTTCGGGCGGCCGGTCGTGAGCGTGAAGGCGCTGCCCGAGAACGTGGTGCACCTGGTCGCGGGGGTCGACGGGATCGAGCCCGGCTACCACCTGAACAAGAAGCACTGGGTCACCGTCGACGCCAGCGGGACCGTGGAGCCCGAGCTGGTGCTCGAGCTCATCGAGGAGTCGCACGCGATCGTGGTCGCGAACCTGCCGAAACGGCTCCGCCTCGCCCTCGACGGCACGGTGTCCGGATCGCTGAACGAGGACGTCTGACAGCGGCCGGGACGCGCAGGACCCGGACGCGCAGACCCCCGAACCGGCCGAGCCCGGACGCGCTGTGCCCGCGGCCCGACGGAGGGCCGGACGCCTGACGGTGCCCGCCTGCGCAGCGCCTGGACGCGTGGGTGCACAGGACCCGCGAAGGGGCGCCGACGCCTGACGGCGGCTGGACGCAGGACGCCCGGCGACGCACGGCGCCCGAGGCGTACGACGACCCCCGGCTGCACGGGATCCCCCGCCGCAGCAGGGGATCCCGGAACGTCTCGCGCGCGGAGCGGCTACAGGCCGTAGGAGCGGAGGTACGCGGCGGTGTCGTGCCAGCCCTCGACGGCGAAGCACTCGACGCCCATCGCCTTGACGGGGTAGTCGTTGCCGTCCGGGTCGAGGCGGTCGCCGACGAAGATCATGTCGTCGAGGGGGATGCCCGTGAGCTCGGTGAGCTTGTTCATCCCGTAGGCCTTGTCGATGCCCTTGCGGGTGATGTCGACCGACGTCGAGCCGCCGGAGCGGACCTCGAGGTCGGGGAGCACGGCCTGCACGGCCTCGCGGAGGGTGTTCTTCTTCTCGCCGTCCGGGTCCCAGGCCTGCTTGACCTCGACGGGCGCGGACTGGCCGAGGGCCGAGAAGGTGATCTGCGAGTCGCGGTCCTCGAGGATCGGGCCCCATGTCTCGGACTCCCAGTAGCCGAGCTCCTTCGCCTTCTCCTCGACGGCGGCGAGCGCGCGCGACTTCTCGTCCTCGGTGAGGTTCTCGGCGTAGATCTGCGCCCAGTCGCCGTTCTCGTACCGGTAGTACTGCGTGCCGCAGGTGGGCATGAGGTGCAGCTTCGCGAGCACCTCGGGGTCGGCGCCCTCGAGGCGGTCGAGCACCTGCATCCGGAACTGGCCGATCTGGCCGCCCGAGATGATGCACACCTCGGTGGCCTGGAGCAGCTTCACGAAGAGGTCGGCCATCGCCGGGTCGACGGGGGACTTCGAGGCGGCGAGGGTGTCGTCGAGGTCGAAGGCCATCAGGCGGGGCAGGGTGCTCATGGAACTCGTTTCACGGTCTGCGGACGGGGCGGTAACGAGGATACGGGGCGCCGCCGGAACGCGCGCGCGGTCGGCGCGAGCGGGCTCCGAGCGCAGACTGGGGGCATGACCGCCGCCACAGCGCCCGACGGAGGACGCCGCTCCGTTCCGCGCACTCTCGCCCGCATCCTCCTGGGCCTGGTGCTCGTCACGGCCGGCTCGGCGCACCTGACGGTCGCGCGTCAGGCCTTCCAGGCGCAGGTCCCGCCGTGGCTGCCGGCCGACCCGGACCTGGTGGTCGTCGCGTCGGGCGTCGTCGAGATCGCGCTCGGGCTGGCGCTCGTCGTGCTCGTGCGGTGGCGCGTGATCGTGGGAGTCGTGGTGGCCGCGTTCTTCGTCGCGGTCTTCCCGGGGAACATCTCGCAGCTGGTGACGCGGACGCCGGCGTTCGGCCTCGAGACGGACGCGGCGCGCGCGGTGCGGCTCGTCTTCCAGCCCCTGCTGGTGGTCTGGGCGCTCTGGTCGACCGGGGCGTTCTCGGCCTGGCGGGCCCGCCGGTCGCGACGCCGCGGGGACTGAGCCGCCGGTCCGCGGCCCGATCGTCCCGCGATCCTCCGGAACGGCGAACGGCGGCCGGCGGGAGACCCCGCCGACCGCCGCCCGTGCCCTGCTCGGCTAGGCCGCGAGGCGGCGTCGCGCGACGACCAGCGCGAGACCCGACAGCAGCAGCACGAGGGCTCCGCCGATCAGGCCGGCCGCGTCGGCGCCGGTGTTCGCGAGCGAGCCCGGGCCGGAGCCTCCCGCGACGGGGGCCGCCGTGGTGGTGGGATGCGGCGACGGAGCGGTGGTGGGCTGCTCCGTCGGGGCGCCGGGCTCGGTCGGCGCCGGGGTGACCGGGACCTCGGCGGCGGGCTCCGTCGTCAGCGACCAGTTGGGGTCGTAGAAGTCGGCCTGGTCGATCACGCCGCGGGCGGTCGACCAGTCGATGAGGAGCTGGCGGATCTCGAGACGCTCGTCGTAGACGAGCGGTGCCTGCGCGACGGCCGGGTAGGCGCCTCCGCCGCTCTGGCGGTAGTTGTTGACCGCCATCACGAAGCGCTCGTCGTCGGCGACCGGGGTCCCGTCGGCGTGGGCGAGACCGCGGATCCGCGAGCCGGCGGGCTGGGAGACGTCGATCACGTAGTCCAGGCCCGAGATCGCGTCGTAGTTGTAGTCCGGGATGCCGTCGGGTCGGTCCTCGGTCGTCGCGTTGGTGCCGGTCTCGGGGTCGAACACGGCGCCCTCGGCGGTCTGCACGAAGTAGCGGGCCGAGAACTCGAGGTAGTCGCGCACCTCGGCTCCGGTCAGCTCCACTCCGCGGAGGGTGTTCTCGTAGATGTACAGGCCCGCGATGTCGCGGATGCTGACCTGCCCCTTCGGGAAGACGGCGGTGCGCGAGAACGGCGACGCCTGCGAGATCACCGGCAGGTCGGCCCACTCGGTGCCCTCGAGAGCCGTCTCGACGGTCTCGGCCTGGACGGTGTTGATGAAGTCGATGATCGGGGTGTCCTCGTAGCGCGAGGTCGCGGCCGAGAGCTCCTCGACCGAGTCGGCGACGGGGGTGTTCACGTACTCGATCGTGGCGGCGTGCTGCTCGGTGAGGGCGTCGACCAGTGCGGGCGACTCCTCGGCGATGTCCTTCGCGTAGACGGGCTGCGTGACGGGTGCGTTCCCGGCCGACCAGTCGACCTCGAGGCCGCCCGCGGCGTCCGGCACCAGGTTCAGGGTGACCTCGGTGAGGCCCTGCGCCCAGAACTCGGGCTGGGTGACCAGCACCTGCTCGCCGGCGACGTTGGTGAACAGCGTCTGCGGCAGGTCCTTGTGGCTGTGGCCGGCGACGACCACGTCGATGCCGGGGACCTGCGTCGCGATGTTGTTGACGACGTCCTCGTTGAGGTCGGCGGCGTCGTACTCGGCGTCCGGCACCGTGCCCTGGCCGGTGTGCGCGAGGACGACGACCACGTCCGCCTGCTCCTGCACGATCGGGACCCACTGCTTCGCGGCGGCGACCATGTCCTGGAACTCGAGGACGCCGTCGACGTACTGCTTGTCCCAGACGCGGACGCCGGGCGTGACGAGGCCGAGGACGCCGACGGTGACCGTCTTCCCGTCGATCTCGCGCTCGATCAGCGTGTAGGGGTCGTGGTACGGCTTGCCCGTGGCGACGTCGACGACGTTCGCGCCCAGCAGCGGGGCGTTCAGATCGCCCTCGTACGCGCTGAGCATGTCGAGCCCGTAGTTGTACTCGTGGTTGCCGACGACCTGCGCGTCGTAGCCGATGGTGTTGAACGCGGTGGCCATCGGGTGCGTCGTCTCGCCGGAGAGGACGCCTGCGGCGCCGTCGCCGAGGCCGTAGTAGTAGGTGAGCGGCGTGCCCTGGATCGCGTCGCCGTTGTCCATGACGAGCACGGACTCCTCGCCCTTCTCGGCGCGGAGGCGGTCGACCTCGGTCGCGACGCGGGTGAGGCCGAGCGCACCGTCGGCCGGGTACGGCGCGTTCGCGAAGTAGTCCCAGTCGTAGACGTGCCCGTGCGTGTCGGTCGTCGACACCAGGGTGAGCTCGACGCCGTCGTCGAGAGGGGCGGCCGAGGCGATCGGAGCGGCGGTGGCGGCTCCGAGTGCAACGACGGCGAGGAGGCTTGCGGCGCGGAGTCTGCGCATCGTGGTCCTGTTCGCGTGATGAGTGGAGTGTGAACGTCCTCGAATCTATGCGCCGCGTGTGAACTGCGCATGACGGGATCGAGAGCATTGCTCGGCGATGCGTCCGCGGTGCCGGCCCGGAGCCGGGGGAGTCCGCGGGGCCGACCCCGAGCGCTGGAGCCGTCCTCCGGCCCCTCCGCTAGAATCGAGCGGCTGGTCGCGCGGAGGCGGCACGACTGCCGCGCCGCACCCGCCCACCCCCGCCCCTCCCGTCGAGAAGGACACGCCATGCCAGCAATCGTCATCACCGGCGCCCAGTGGGGCGACGAGGGCAAGGGACGCGCCACCGACCTCCTCGGCAGCCGCGTCGACTACGTCGTGAAGTTCAACGGGGGCAACAACGCCGGGCACACCGTCGTCGTGGGCGACGAGAAGTACGCCCTGCACCTGCTCCCCTCCGGCATCCTCACCCCGGGCGTCGTCCCGGTCATCGCGAACGGCGTCGTCGTCGACATCGAGGTGCTGTTCCACGAGCTCGAGGCGCTGAGCGCGCGCGGGGTCGACGTGTCGAAGCTGCTCGTCAGCGCCAACGCGCACGTCATCACCAGCTACCACCGCACCCTCGACAAGGTGACGGAGCGCTTCCTCGGCAAGCGCCAGATCGGCACCACCGGCCGCGGCATCGGCCCGGCGTACGCCGACAAGATCAACCGCGTCGGCATCCGCATCCAGGACCTCTTCGACGAGAACATCCTCCGCCAGAAGGTCGAGGGCGCCCTCGACCAGAAGAACCACCTGCTGGTGAAGGTCTACAACCGCCGCGCGATCCTGGTCGAGCAGGTGCTGGAGGATCTGCTGCAGTACACCGAGCGCCTGCGCCCGATGGTCGCCGACACGTCGCTCGTCCTCTCGCAGGCGCTCGACGCCGGCAAAACGGTGCTGTTCGAGGCCGGCCAGGCCACGATGCTCGACGTCGACCACGGCACCTACCCGTTCGTCACCTCCTCCAACGCGACCTCGGGAGGAGCGGCCACCGGCTCCGGAGTCGCGCCGAACCGCATCGACCGCGTCATCGCGGTCATCAAGGCGTACACGACCCGTGTCGGCGCCGGCCCGTTCCCGACCGAGCTCTTCGACGAGTGGGGCGAGTACCTCCGCCGGCAGGGCTTCGAGTTCGGCACCACGACCGGCCGCCCGCGCCGCTGCGGCTGGTACGACGCCCCGATCGCCCGCTACTCGGCGCGGATCAACGGGGTCACCGACTTCGTCCTCACCAAGCTCGACGTGCTCTCGGGCCTCGAGACCATCCCCGTCTGCGTCGCCTACGACGTCGACGGCGTGCGCCACGACGAGGTCCCGGTCTCGCAGAGCGACTTCCACCACGCGAAGCCGATCTACGAGGAGTTCCCCGGCTGGCAGGAGGACATCTCCGGCTGCCGCGAGTTCTCGGACCTGCCGCAGACCGCGCAGGACTACGTGCGCGCGCTCGAGGCGATGAGCGGCGCCCGGTTCTCGGCGATCGGCGTCGGCCCGGAGCGCGAGCAGGTCGTCGTGCTGCACGACCTGCTCGACTAGAAGCGGCGAGGAGCCGGGCCGGGCAGCCCTCTCGGAGGCGGCCCACGTGTTCACAACGGAGCAAGAACATCGGGGACCTCGCGGAGTGACGCGGATCCCGGGCCCTCTCGACGAATCCTTCCTCCGGTGTGGACACGACCGCCGCCGAGCGCGCCGGATAATCGGCGCATGCAGATCTACGCCGACCTCCCGGCCGTCCGCGCGCGGCAGATCCTGGCCGACGCCCTCGCTCTCGGCGTGGCCGTCGTGGCGATCGCCGCGGGGATCGCGGTCGGCTCGCTGATCGCCGGCCTGGCCGAGATCGGCCGGCGGCTCGAGAGCGCCGGCAGCGGCTTCGGCTCGACCATGAGCGACGCCGGGACCACCCTCGGCGGCATCCCCCTGCTCGGCGACGCCGTGCGCGCGCCGTTCGACGAGGCGAGCGGGGCCGGCTCCGTGCTCGCCGCCGCCGGACGCGACCATCAGCAGCTCGCGAGCGCCCTTGCCGTGGTCGCCGGGCTCGCCGTCGGGGGCCTCCCGCTCCTGCTCCTGGCCGTGCTCTGGCTCCGGCCCCGGCTCCGCTTCGCCCGCCGGACCGCCGAGCTGCGCGCCCTCGGCTCGACCGGCGGCGGAACCGAGCTGCTGGCCCTGCGCGCGCTCACCCAGGCGTCCCCCCGCGACATCCTCGCCGCGCACCCGGAGGCCGCCGCGGGCTGGAGGACCGGCGACCCCGCCGTCACCGCCGCGCTGGCGGCCCTCGCCCTCCGCCGGGCGGGACTCCGGCCCCGCTGACCCCGCAGGACCATCGCGGGTCCGCCGGAGGGATGACGCCGCGAGCCACTGCGGACGACGCCGGCGACACGGGTGCCTCCGTAGCGTCGAGGACATGCAGAACCAGACCTCCTCCGTCGTGGCGCGCGTCGAGGGCGTGCGCAAGCTCTACGGCAGCACGCCGCCCGTCGTCGCCCTCGACGACGTCACGCTCTCGATCGAGCGGGGCGAGTTCACCGCGGTGATGGGCCCCAGCGGATCCGGCAAGTCGACGCTCATGCACGTCCTCGCCGGCCTCGACACCGCCTCCTCCGGCCGCGTGTTCCTCGGGGACGCCGAGATCACCTCGATGAGCGACGCCGAGCTGACCGTGCTCCGCCGCCGCAGCGTCGGCTTCGTCTTCCAGGCCTTCAACCTCGTCCCCACGCTCGACGTGCGCGGAAACATCCGCCTCCCGTTCGAGCTCGACGGCCGCTCCGTGACCGGCGACGAGGAGCAGTGGATCGCCCGGCTGATCGAGTCCCTCGGGCTCCGCGAGCGCCTCACGCACCGGCCCCACGAGCTCTCGGGCGGGCAGCAGCAGCGCGTGGCGATCGCCCGCGCCCTCGCCACCCGGCCGCAGCTGATCTTCGCCGACGAGCCCACCGGCAACCTGGACTCGCGCACCGGCCGCGAGGTCCTCAGCCTGCTCCGGGCCTCCACCCGCGAGTACGGCCAGTCGATCGCGATGGTCACCCACGACCCGATCGCGGCGGCCTACGCCGACCGCATCGTCTTCCTCCGCGACGGAGCCGTCGTCGACGACCGCCGCGGGATGAGCGCCGAGGAGATCTCGCGCGCGATGCTCACGATGGAGGGCGCGGCGTGAGCGGCGTGCGCACGGGCTCGAGCCAGGGCGGGGGCGCCATCGTCACCGTCGCCGCGCTCGCCGCGGCGTTCGGCGCCGTGCTGGTGCAGGTCATCGCCGACATGGTCGCGGCCTTCGCGGCAGCGGGGATCGACGGCATCGGCCAGGTCGCACTCATGCTCGGGATGGTCGGCGCCGTCTTCTTCGGCATCGCGGTGTTCGTGGGCGGGATCGTCACGGCCAACGCCGTCTCGACCGTCATCGCCGGGCGCACCCGCGAGATCGCCCTGCTGCGCCTGCTCGGCGCCTCCGGCCGGTCGCTGCGCAGGGGGATCGTCCGCACGGGCCTCCTGCAGGGGCTCCTCGGAGCGGCGATCGGCCTGGTCGCCGGCGTCGCTCTCGTGGCGCTCGCCGCGGAGCTCGCCATCCGGAGCGGCACCCTGCCCCGCTTCGACTACCCGCTCGTCTCGCCCGGCCTCGTGCTGCCGCTGATCGCCGTGGTCGCCTCGACGGTCATCGCCTCGTGGTCCGGATCGCGCCGCGTGCTCGCGGTCGCGCCGTCGCAGGCCGCCGGATCCTCCGCCGAGCCCCGCTACGAGGAGCTGCGCGGCCGCACCGCCCGCAACGTCACGGCGATCGTCTTCGTCGTGATCGGCGCGCTGCTGCTCGCCGCCGGCGTGGTCCTCGGGCTCGCCAACCCCGGCGGCGTCCTGCTCGGGCTCGTCGGAGGCATGGCGTCCTTCACCGGCGTGATCCTCGGGGCGCCCGTCCTGCTCCCTCCGCTCACGGCCCTCGTGGGCCGCGCCTTCGGCCGGGGCCCCGTCGCCCGACTGGCGTCCGCCAACGCCGTCCGCAATCCGGCGCGCAGCGCCCGCGCCGTCATCGGACTGGTCATCGGAGTGTCGCTGGTCACGATGTTCGCGGTCGCCGCCGCCACCTTCGGCACGATCATGGAGCGCTCGGGCGAGACGAATCCCGAGGTGATCGCGGCGTTCGAGCAGTTCATCCAGGTGAGCACCGCGGTGATGAGCGTCCTGCTCGGCTTCTCGGTCGTCCTGGCCGCCGTCGGCATGGTCAACACGCTGTCGCTCAGCGTGCTGCAGCGCCGGCGCGAGCTGGGCCTGCTCCGCGCGCTCGGCTTCACCGGCTCGCAGGTGCGGTCGATGGTGGTGCTCGAGGCGGCGCAGATGATCATCGCTGCCGCGGTGCTCGGCATCGTGCTCGGGATCGTCTACGGCTGGTGCGGCGCGATCTCGGTGTTCGGCTCGCTGCCGGGCATCGGACTGATCCCGCCGACCGTCCCGGTGCCGATCCTGGTGGCGGTGCTCGTGGTGGGCGTCGTGATCACGGTCGTCTCGGCCGTGCTGCCCGCCCGCCGCGCCACGAAGGTGTCGCCGGTCGCCGCTCTCGCCGTGGCCTGAGGACCGGCACCACGTAGAACCCGCGGCCCGAGGATCGGCGCCCCCACCACGGAGGACCCGGTGCCCCGAAGGGCCGGCGCCGCGCAGAACTCGCAGCCGGAGGGCCGGCGCCCTCACACCACCGAGAACCCCGCGGCGAGGGGCTCCCGCCCGCTCAGCGCGAGCAGGAGCTCCTCGCCGCGTCCGGCTCGAGCGGCCAGCCCGCCGGTCAGCGCGCAGCACGCCTCGACGGCCTCGGCGGGCAGCACGTGCGGGATCCCGGTGGCCCGCGAGAGGTCGAGCGTGTGCACGACCAGCTCGAGCAGCCGGGTCCGGAGGTACTCGTCCAGCTCGATCGCGTGGCCGCCCACGGCGACGAGGCGGCCGGGACGCTGGGCGGCGACCAGCTCGACCGCGCGGCCCGCCGCCTCCGCCAGCGCCTGAGCCGGCCTGTCGCCGAGCAGCAGCCCCGCCTCGACCCCGCGCCGCGCCACCGCCGCGGGGTCGGCGACGTTCCCGGCCAGCGCGGCGTAGTAGTCGAGCGCGTCCTCGATGGTCGGCTCGGGCGGCTCCGGAGCGAGGAGGTACGCCTCGACCGTCAGCACCGCTCGCGACGCGTGGCCCGCGAGGCCGCGGACGTCCCAGACGCCGAGCCCCGGCTGCTCCCACTGGTCCTCCCGCACCTGCGCGAGCAGGCCGATGAGGGCGGCGGCGGCGGACTCGAACAGCGCGGCGGTGCTCATGGAGCCATGCTGGCACGGTGCCCCACACTGATCGCATGAGCAGTCCCCGCCGCCCCGGTCCCGTCACGCTCGTCGGCCGCTCGATCGTCCTCGAGCCGCTCGCCGCCGAGCACGTCGAGCCGCTCGGGCGGGCGATCGGGCGTCCGGAGGTGTTCGCCGGCGGCTACGGAGGAGGACCCGCCGGCCTCCCCGGCACCCCGGAGGAGTTCCGCGCCTTCGTCGACCGCTACTACCCCTGGGGCACGGGCCTGCCGTTCGCTGTGCTGCAGGAGGGGCGCGTCGTCGGCACGACCTCGCTGGCCGACTTCGACGAGACGCGCGAGGCGGCCCACCTCGGCTGGACGGCCTACGCGCCCGAGACGTGGGGCACCGTCGTGAACCCGGAGGCGAAGCGGCTGGTGCTCGGGCTCGCCTTCGACAGCGGCTACGAGCGGGTGAAGCTCCAGGCGGATGCGGTGAACGCGCGCTCGCGGGCCGCGATCCTCCGCCTCGGCGCCGTGTTCGAGGGGGTGCTCCGCCACGACCAGCGCCGGGCCGACGGCTCGTGGCGCGACACGGCCGTCCACTCGATCCTCGCGGCCGAGTGGCCGGCCGTCCGCGACGCGCTCGACCGCCGGATCGACGCGGCGCTAGCGCTCCCCGCCTCGACCGCGCAACCGCTGACCGGTCGGCCGCCCGAGGAGTAGGAATAAGGCATGGAACGCATCCACTACGCCGGCAGCTCCGTGCTGACGGGTACCGCCATCGCGCGGTCGCTGCTGGCCTACGCGGAGGCGCTGGCGCTCACCAAGGGGTCGATCACGGTCGACATCCCGATCCGCCAGGAGTCCGGCCGGCCCGGACGGGCGGCGCTGCTGATCGGACCGGCGAGCCAGCTGTTCTCGGAGTCCGAGGACGACGGAGCCGAGGAGCTGCTCGACGAGGAGCTCGTCGAGCGCTTCACCCGCGAGACGGCCCGCCTGGGCGTCTCGCACCCCGTGGCCGAGGAGGACGGCGACGCCGGGCCCCTCTCCGCCGTCGACACCGAGATCCCGCACTTCCACGGCGAGGACGACTCCTGGTGAGCATCCGGGGCGCCGGTAGGATCGACACTCACGACTCCGCCCGATCCTTCGCGGACGGGCGACTTCCCGAACGGAGAACCGCCTGATGGGGCGACTGATCTACGACTCGACCCTCGAGGCCGACTTCGACGACCGTCTGCTGGCGCACCTGCAGATCGTGATCGGCTCGAAGCTCGCGCGCAACGAGTCCTTCTACTTCTCGTGGAAGGACTCGCAGGCGGTCGGCGACGGACGCACCTCGATCTGGCTGCACCCCGCCATCCCGTTGCGCTTCAAGTACCACGGCGGCCGTGCCCCGAACATCAACCCGGACTGGATCCGACAGCTGCTCGCCGACTCGCACACGGCGCACGGGCTGCGGATCAGCGAGGAGCCCCACGGGACCGCCCGTCAGAGCGAGGAGAGCATGCTGTGAAGCGCGTCGAGATCATCTACGGCGGAGCGCCGTTCAGCCTGAGCGAGACGTCGGCCGCGGAGGTGCGCGAGAGCATCGACCGCGCCCTGGACGGCTCCGCGTCGCGCTGGATCACGGTGAACCAGGGCGAGGGCGAGCCCCGCGAGACCTCGATCCTGATCACGCCGGGAGTGGCGTTCTCGGTCGCCGACGTCGCGCACTGAGGTCGACGCCGCGGTCACGGTGATCGCCGCCGCTCACGCCGCCGGCTCGGTCCGGGGCGCTCGCACCGCCGGCCCGCCTCGGAACGACTGCCGTCCCCAGCGCACCCGCCCCGCTCAGCCCGCCAGCACGCGCGGGAACTCCCCCGGGATCTCGCTCGCGAGGTACCCGGCCGGGCCGATCCGTGCGGAGAGGCGCGTGTCCGCCTCCGTGTGCAGGAACGCGCCCCACGCGGCCGCGCCCATCGGATCGACGCCGCGCCCGCGCAGGCCCGCCGTCGCTCCGGCGAGCACGTCGCCGCTGCCCGCGGTGGCCAGCCCGGGGTGCTCGCCCTCGATCCGCACCGCGTCGCCGTCGGGCGAGGCGATCGTGTTGAACAGGCTCACCACCGCGCCGTAGCGCTCGGCGACAGCGAGGGCGGCCCGCTCGACGTCGTCGACCTCCTCGCCGAGGAGGCGGGACGCCTCCTCCGAGTTCGGGGTCAGCAGGAGCCGGCCCGCGAGCCTCCACGCGAGACGGCGCTGCCCGGGCAGGACCCCGAGCGGGAAGGCGTCGAGGTGCACGGCCGGCACGTCGTCGAGGAGCGGAGCGAGGGCACGGAGGGTCGCGGCGGTCGCGCGCGGGTCGTCCAGGCCGGGTCCGATCAGGGCGACGTCGGCGGAGGAGAGCTCGCCGGCCAGGACGTCGAGCCCGCGGCCCGAGACGGAGCCGGTGCGTGTCTCCGCGAGCGGGACCACTCCGCACTCCGGCAGCGCGACCGCGGTGGCCGACGCGACCGACTCGGCGACGCAGAGCGTGATGCGACCCGCGCCGGTCCGCAGCGCGGCGATCCCCGCGAGGATCGCGGCGCCGGGCGTCTTGCGGGCGCCGCCGACGACGACCACGTCGCCGCGGGAGTGCTTCGAGCCTCCAGGCTCCGGGAGGGGCCAGCGCTGCTCGAGCAGGGCGCGGGAGACGAGGTCACTCATGAGGGTCTCCTTCTCCGGCCGCGCGGTCGTCGTGCCGGGTGACGGGGGCGCCGGAGCGCTCGAGGTGGGACGTGCGGTTGAAGAGCTCGAGGCGCCACGCATCGCCGTCGCGGACGAGACGGGTGACGGAGCCGTTGGCGACGGGCGTCGAGGCGCCGATGTCGAGCAGCTCGTGCTCGGAGAGGCCCTCGAGGACGTAGCGGAGGACGAGGACGACCGCGTCGTGGCAGAAGAGGATCGCCGGCCCGGGAGGCGCGGCGACGGCGAGGTGGTCGACGAAGGCGCGGACGCGGAGCGCGAGGTCCGTCCAGGCCTCTCCTCCCGGCGGCCGGTAGTAGAACTTGCCGAGCCACTCGCGCCGCGCCGCCTCCTCGGGCATCCGGGCCCGCACGCCGGCGGAGGTGAGGCGGTCGGTGACGCCGAGGTCGCGGTCGCGCAGGCGCTCGTCGGGGCGCAGCCGCAGGTCGATGCCGGCCTCGCCGAGGGCGAGACGCGCGGTCGCGGAGGCGCGGCGGTAGGGCGACGTCCAGGCGGAGGCGGGCCGCGCCTCCTCGGCCAGCCAGCGGCCGAGCGCGCGGGCCTGCTCCTCGCCGGCGGGGGACAGCTCGACGTCGGGGTCGCGGCGGTCGACGGCGATCTCGTGCGCCCCCGAGGCCTCGGCGGCGCTCGCCGCGATGTTGGCGAGGCTCTCGCCGTGGCGGACGAGGAGGAGCTCGGTCGGGCCGGTGGAGGAGGCGGGCATGGCTCCACGCTCCGCCTCGCGGGCCGGAGGCGCCAGGGGGTTCCGCCGCGGCGACGCGGGTTGCTACGGAGTCGTCAGGGGTTCCGCCGTCGTCAGGGCGCCTCTCCGTCGGCGCGCTCCTCCGCCGAGACCGCCGTGAAGACCGCGGTGAGCGTCTCGGGGTCGCTCAGGATGCGGAAGTGCCCGCCGGTCTCGATCCGGACGTTGACCGCGCCCTCGAGCATGCTGCCCTCGGGGATGTGCGGATCGAAGAGGCCGAACACGGAGGTGATCCGCGCATTCGCTCCGGAGCGGCTCGACAGCAGCAGGGTCGTGGCGTCGCGCGGCGAGAAGGCGCGCAGGCTCCGGAGGACCAGGTAGGGCGCGTAGCGGGAGCCGCCGAACGGGGTCGCCACGGCGACCATCCGGTCGACCCGGCCGTCCGGGTCGAGCTCGGTCATCACGTACTTGCCGATCAGCCCGCCCTTGCTGTGGGCGACGATCACCACGTCGCGGAGCCCGTGCTCGGCGAGGTAGGCGGCCACGTCCTCCGCGGTCCGGGCGACCGGGCGGCCGTTGCGGCCGAGGCTCGTCAGCACGTGGAGAGGGTGCCCGCGCTCGTGCAGCGGATCGATGATCGGGCGGAGGAAGGACCAGGTCTCCCAGATCCCCGGGAGGACCACGACGGGACGCCGGTCGCCGTCGAGGTAGTCGTCCGGGGCGCGGCGCGAGAGGACGCCGCGTACCTGCCAGGCGACGGCGTAGGCGTAGTCGCGGATCCACCAGACGGCGTCGCGCACCAGGCGCCGGAGCCGGCTCATGCGGCGGGCTCCGACCGGAGGGGCAGCGGGGCGGCGGGCCTCTCGCCGAGCGCAGCGGCGAAGCGGAGGATCTCGCGGGCGAGCGCTCCGGGCTCGGTGCGGGGGACGACGTGGCGCGAGCCGGCGAACTCGACGAGCCGCCCCTCGCGCGCGCGGGCCGTGAGCCGCTCGCACCAGTCCCGGGTGGCGATCGGATCGTCGCGGCCGCGGGCGACGAGGACCGGCACCTCCAGCTCGGCGACGCGCACCTGGACCGGATGCCGCAGCATCTCGGGCAGCTGGCGCAGGTACCAGCGCAGGCCGCCGCGCAGGTAGTCGGCCAGCAGGATCGCGTCGACGCCCACCGGCTCGCCGAGGCAGTCCCGCAGCAGCGCGAGCCCCTGGCGGACCGCTCCGGGCCGCTGCGGATCCACCACCGGCCCGATGAGTACCGCGCCGTCGACCAGGCCGGGCGCGCGCAGCCCCAGCTCGACCGCCACCTGCGACCCCATCGAGTGCCCGACGACGACCGCGCGCGAGACGCCCAGTCCGCGGAGGACCTGCTCGACCTGCCGCGCGTGGTCCTCGAGGCCGATCCTCCGCCGCGGTCGCGCGTTCGCGCCGAAGCCGGCGAGGTCGACGCCGATCACCCGGCCGTACCGCTTCAGGCGGGCGGCGAGCGGCGAGAAGGTGTGGTGCGACATCCCGATCCCGTGGATCAGGACGAACACCGCGCCCGCTCCGGCCGGACCGGTGTCGACCGTCCGCAGCGTGACGCCCTCGACCTCGTGTCGCACGGGGAGGACGCGGCGGGGCGGTGTCGGCAGCATCGTCCCAGGCTAGGGATCGGCGGCCGGCCGCGCGGGGGGATGCGCCCGCTCCCGCCGTGGTCTAGGCCGCATCCACCCTGGGGAGGAGCATTCACCCCGCCGGCCGCCGGCGGTCCCCGCCGAGCGTCCCGTCGTGCCCGCTGTCAAGCGGCTCCTCCGCGGCGGCGCCCCTGCCTAGCCTCGGAGGAGGGGGCCGGCGTGCGCCGCTCCCGGAGGGATGACGCCATGCGGATCGCGATCGTCGGGGCGACCGGCAACCTGGGGACGGCCCTGCTGCGGCGCCTGCACGGCGAGGCCGGGGTGGAGGAGATCGTGGGCATCGCCCGCCGGGCCCCTCGGCTCCGCTCGGAGGAGTACCGCGACGTGCGCTGGGTCGAGATCGACCTCGCGTCGAGCGTCGCCCCGCGGCGGCTCCGCGAGGCCTTCGCCGGCGTCGACGCCGTCGTCCACCTCGCCTGGGCGCTGCAGCCCAGCCACGACGAGCCGTTCCAGCGGCTGGTCGACGTCGGAGGCACCGCGGCCGTGCTCGAGGCGGTCGCCGCCGCGGGAGTCGGCCAGGTCGCCGTCGCCTCGTCCGTGGGCGCCTACAGCGCGGCGCCGAAGTCGATCCGGGTCACCGAGGACTGGCCCACGGGCGGCCTGCACACCTCGACCTACAGCCGCCACAAGGCCGCGAACGAGCGGCAGCTCGACGCCTTCGAGGAGCGGCACCCCGAGATCGTCGTCACACGCCTGCGCCCGGGGCTCGTCTTCCAGCGCGGAGCGGCGACGGAGATCGCCGGGCTCTTCGCCGGTCCCCACTACCCGACGCGGTGGCTGAAGGCGGTCCGGATCCCGGTCCTGCCGCTGCCGCGGAGCATCGTCTTCCAGGGCGTGCACGCCGACGACGTGGCCGACGCCTTCTGGCGCGCGCTCGACCGGCGCGCCGGCGGGGCCTTCAACATCGCGGCCGAGCCGGTCCTCACTCCGGAGCGGCTGGCGCACGCCTTCGGCGCCCGCCTGGTCACGGTGCCGTTCGGGCTGCTCCGCTCCGTCGTCACCGCGACCTGGCACCTGCGCCTGCAGCGCACCGACGCGGGCTGGCTCGACATCGCGGGCAACGTCCCGGTGATGTCGACCGAGCGCGCCCGCGCCGAGCTCGGCTGGGCGCCGACCCGCACGGCCGAGGAGGCGCTCGCCGAGCTCGTGGCCGGCCTGGCCGACCGCTCGACCGTCCCGGGCTCGCCCCCGCTCCGGGGCTGATCCGGCCAGGAGTCGATCAGAGGCGAGCCCTCGCGGTCAGTCGGCGACGCGGATGAGCACCTTTCCCGTCGCGCCCTGCTCGACCGCGTCGTGGGCGGCCGCGGTCTCCTCGAGCGGGAACCAGGTCAGCGGGAGGCCCGCCTCCTCGCCCACCGGGAGCGCGCCGTCGGCGAGCGCCGCGGTGATGTCCTCGGCCGCGGCCTGCAGCGCCTCCTCGCCCACCGTGTAGAGCAGCAGGCCCTGCCACCGGGCGTTCTTCGCGAAGCTCGCGACGATCGGCACGGTGAACTCGTCGCCGTTGTTGTTCGCGTAGTACCCGATGCTGCCGTGGTTGGCGAGCACCTCGACGTCGAGCGCGGCGTTCTGAGCCGGTGCGACCTCGACCACGTGCTGGACGCCCTCGGGGGCGAGCTCGCGGATCCGGTCGGCGAGGGCGTCGTCCGGGTACTGCAGCACGTGCTGCGCACCGGCCGCACGGGCGAGCCGCTCCTTGGAGTCGCTGCTCACCGTCGCGATGACGGTCGCCCCGGCCCAGACCGCGAGCTGGATCGCGGCGTGCCCGACGGCTCCGGCGCCGCCCTGGACCAGGACGGTGCGGCCGGCGAGGGCGCCGGGGGCGAGGCGGGAGGGGCCGTGCTCGTGCACGGTGAGGGCGCGGTGGGCGGTCATCGCGGGGACGCCGAGGCTCGCGGCGACGTCGGTGCCGACGCCCTCGGGCAGGCGCACGACGTGCTCGGCGGCGAGCACCGCCGACTCCTGCGCGGTGCCGGTGGGGCGGCGGTGCGCGGAGAGGTACATCCAGACCCGGTCGCCGACGGCCAGGCCCTCGACGCCCTCGCCGACCGCCTCGACGACACCGGCGCCGTCCTGGTTCGGCACGACCTCGTCGAACGCGAGGTCGCCGTCGGCGCGCGCTTTCCAGTCGGTCGGATTCACGCCCGACGCCAGGACGCGGACGCGGACCTCGCCGGCGCCCGGCGCCCGCTCCTCCCGGTCGACGAGGGAGAGGACGGAGGAGTCACCGGTGCGGGAGTAGACGATCGAACGCATACGGAGGGCAAGGAGCGCGGGCGGCGGTGTATTCCCGGCGGCACGACGAAGGGCGGCGGGCCCGGAGGCCCACCGCCCTGTCAGCGCCGACGGATCAGTGCTGCACGTCCTCCTGGACGGCGTGCTTGGCCTCGCGGGCCGAGTCCTTCACGTCGTCGGTGGCGGAGGTGCCCGCCTCCTTGACGTTCTGCGCGGCGTCGGTCGCAGTCTCCTTGACGGAGGCGAAGGCCTGCTGCGCGGGCTCGCGGAGCTCGCTCGCCGCCTCCTTGGCCGCGTCGGTCACCTTGTCGACGACCGGCTGGGCCTGCTCCTTGACGCGGCTCGCCGCCTCCTTCTCCTTGCTGGAGGCGGGGATGAGCGAGGCGACGAGGAGTCCGGCGCCGAGGGCGATGAGCCCCACGGCGAACGGGTTGCCCTCGGCCTTGGCCTTCGCCGAGCCCGCACCGCTCGAGAGCGAGTCGGAGGCGTCGTGCGCCGAGCCCATCACCCGGTCGCGGACGGAGCCCACGGCCGACTTGACCTTGTCGGTCTGACGCTGCGCGATGGCGGACGGGCTGACCTTCTCGGCCAGCGCGTCGACGTCTCCGCCGAGCTCGAGGCGCGTGCGCTCGATGTCCGCCCGGATCTCCTCGGGTGTCTTGTTCTGTCCTGCGTCGTACGTCATCGTCCTGCCCCGTTCGGCTTGAGGGTGTCGGGAATCTTCTTGAGGGAGTCGACCGTCTCGGGAGCGCCGTCGACCTGCTTCAGGCTCTTGCGGCCCACCGCGTAGAGGATCGCGGCCACGATCGCCCAGATGACGGCCACGACCACTCCGGACCAGCCGTTGCCGATCAGAGTGCCCAGGCCCCACCAGAGGGCGATCGAGAGGAAGAGCACGGCCATCAGCGCGGCGTAGCCCGCCCCGCCGAGGAGGCCCGCTCCCTTGCCCGCCTTGCCGGCGGACTCCTTGAGCTCGGCCTTCGCGAGGGCCATCTCCTGGCGGATCAGCGTGGAGAGGTCGCGCGAGACCTCGCCGAGCAGATCGCCCAGCGACGTCGACCCGGCCCGCTGGTCGGGCGTCTCCGTCGAGCGGTGGACGCCCGTCGGGTCGGTCACAGCCGGCCGCCGTTCGGGAAGCCGCCGTCGAGCGGGTCGGCGACGGGCTCGGTCGGCGCGTAGTCGCGCTCGAGGGAGCTCGAGCCGACGGTGCCGTAGGCGGACGCGACGGGCGCGTCGTACGCGGAGGCGTCGGAGTGCGCGGTGGTCGAGGCGGGGGCGTCGAACTCGGGCCCGTCGGTGCGGGTGCTCGTCGCCTCCTTCTCGTCCTTCGCCTCGGCGGTCAGGGCGCGGATGAGGCGCCCGCCGACGAGTCCCGTCGCCGCGGCGATGAGGATGAAGGCACCCGGGCGGCGGCGAGCGAACGCGCGGACGTCGTCGAGGAGCTCGGACGGGTCGCGGTTCTCGAGCCACGAGGCCACACCCTGCACGCGGGTGGCCGCCTGGGAGACGAGCTTCGCCGCGGCGTTGTCACTGCCGCCCTCGCCGTTGGCCAGCGCGGTCAGGTCGTCACTGAAGGCGCGGGCGCCCTTGGCGGCGTTCTCCTTCTGGGCGTGGGCCTGCTCGGTGAGCTGGGTGCGGCTCTGGTCGTAGAGGTCCTTGACCTGGACTTTGGCCTCCTGGACCACGTTGGCGGCCTCGTCCTTGCCGGTCGAGAGCACTTCGCTCGCGGCCTGCTTGGCGTCGCCGGCGACGGCGCCGGCCTGGTCCTTGGCGGTGCCCGCGGCGGCGCTCGCCTTCTCCTTCGCGGAGTCGGCCGTGCTGCCCGAGGAGGAGCCGGAGGAGGTGTCCGTGGAGGCGACGTGCGCCCCGCTGTCGATGGGGGTCTCGGTCGCGCCGAAGTTCGCGGCGCCGTCTCCGAACGGAGGTGAAGCGGGATCGATGTTCGACATCGTCTGTCCCTTCCAGGATCGAGTGGGGAATGAATGCGTGCCGGCGTCGCCAGTCTGTTCGGGCCCTCGAGTACCGGGAAGGGCATAGCGGCTGACCCCCTGTTGGGGCTACCATCCCGCGCCCACGAGGGCGGGTCCCGAGGGCCCGTGGATCGACTGCTCCGCCACCGCGTCAAGCCCCTTCTGACCCGCGAACAGGGCTCCCTACCGTCGAGAGGACAGACATCGGACGTCCGCACCCGGATCCGCCCGGCTACCCCGGAAAGGCAACCAGTCACGTTCTTCCACCGTCAGGAACTCCAATTCACGTCCACGCCCTCGAAGCCCGACGCGGTCTTCGCCCGCCGCTTCCAGGAGGTGCTCGGCGGCCAGTACGGCGAGATCACCGTGGCGATGCAGTACGGCTTCCAGGCCTGGAACGCCCACGACCCGGGCAAGTACCGGGACCTGCTCTTCGGCATCGGCGCCGAGGAGTTCGGCCACGTCGAGATGATCGCCGTGATGATCGCCCAGCTGCTCGAGAAGGCCCCGGTCGAGCAGTCCGAGGACGCGATGAAGAAGGACCCCGTGCTCGCGGCGGTCATCGGCGGCTCCGACGTGCAGCACGCCATCGTGGCCGGCGCCGGCGCGCGCCCCGTCGACAGCATGGGCAACCCGTGGCAGGGCTCCTACATCACCGCCAGCGGCAACCTGCTGGCCGACTTCACCGCCAACGCGAACGCGGAGATGCAGGGTCGGCTCCAGGTCGCCCGGCTCTACCACATGACCGACGACCACGGCGTGCGCGACCTCCTGTCGTTCCTCCTGGCCCGCGACACCATGCACCAGAACCAGTGGATCGCGGCGGCCGCCGAGCTGCGCGCGGAGGGCCGGGAGGACCTGCCCGTGCCCTCGAACTTCCCGATCTCGAAGGAGGAGCGCTCCGTGTCGTACGAGTACATCAACTTCTCGGACGGAGCAGCGGCCTCCGAGGGCAGCTGGGCCTCGGGCCCGACCCCGGACGGCAAGGGAGAGTTCAGCTACCGCGTCGCGGAGCCCGGCGGCAACGTCCCGATGCCCCCGCCCACCCAGCCGGACGAGCGCCTCTACGGCACCGACCCGAAGCCGAACATCGTCGAGAAGGCAGTGGGGGCCGTCAAGGACGCGGTGACGGGCAAGTGAGCGCCGCACGGGTCCTCGGGGCGCTCGGCGCCTCCGCCCTGACGATCGGCCTGCTGGCCGGCTGCACCGGCGACGCCCAGACGCCGTACCAGTCGGGGAGCGCGGTGCCCACCAGCGCCGACGGCGGATCGTCGCAGACGCCCACGAACGCGCCCTCGCAGTCCGCTCCGTCCGAGTCCGCCACCCCGGCGACCTGATCCCGCGCCCTCGGCCGGCCGGCCCCGGTCGAGGGCGCGAATCATCGCAGTCCAGCGGGCGCCCGGGCAAGCCCCTTCCCGCTCCCAGGAAGCGGGCAGTTCCCGGTCCTACGGTCGTGCCAACGATCAGCGAAGGAGGCACCACCATGGGGCTCGATGACAAGATCAAGAACGCCGCTCAGGACATCGCCGGCAAGGCGAAGGAAGCCCTGGGCGACCACAAGAACGACGACAGCCTGAAGGCCGAAGGCCAGAAGGACCAGGCCGCGGCCTCGGCCAAGAAGGCCGGCGAGGACGTCAAGGACGTCTTCAAGTAGGTCTCGGCAGTACCGCGAAGGCGGCGCTCCCTCGGGGGGCGCCGCCTTCGCTGTTCCCCGGCTAGGGGTGCAGGACGACCTTGATGCAGCCGTCCTCCTTCTTCTGGAAGGTCTCGTAGAGGGCCGGAGCGTCCTCGAGCGGCGCGCGGTGGGTCACGAGGTCCATCACGCCGAGCGGATCGGAGGAGTCCTCCACAAGCGGCAGCAGGTCGTCGATCCAGCGCTTCACGTTGCACTGGCCCATCCGCACCGTCACCTGCTTGTCGAACATCGACTTCAGCGGCATCGGGTCGGCCTCTCCGCCGTAGACCCCGCTCAGCGAGACGGTGCCGCCGCGGCGGACCAGGTCGAGGGACGCGTGGACCGCGGCGAGGCGGTCGACGCCGACCGTGTCCATCGCCTTGCGGGCGATCGGGTCGGGCAGGAGCCCCGCCATCGACTGCGCGAACGAGCCGACCGGCGAGCCGTGCGCCTCCATGCCGACCGCGTCGACGACGGAGTCGGGGCCGCGCCCGTCCGTGAGGTCGCGCAGCTGCGCGGCGATGTCGTCGGACAGGTCGAACGTCTCCACGCCGTACCGCTCGGCCATCGCGCGCCGCTCGGCGACGGGCTCCACGGCGAGGACGCGGTAGCCGCGGTGGGCGCCGATCCGCGCCGCGAACTGGCCGACCGGGCCGAGTCCGAAGACGACCAGGGTCCCGCCGTCGGGCACCTGCGCGTACTCCACGCCCTGCCACGCGGTGGGCACGATGTCGCTGAGGAAGAGGTAGCGCTCGTCCGGCAGGTCCGTGCCGACGACGATCGTGTTGTAGTCGGCCAGCGGCACGCGGAGCAGCTCGGCCTGTCCTCCGGGGACCTGGCCGTACATCTTCGTGTAGCCGAAGAGCGCCGCTCCCGAGCCGTACTCGGTGACCTGCGTCGTCTCGCACTGCGACTGCAGCCCTCGGCGGCACATGAAGCACTCGCCGCAGGCGATGGTGAAGGGCACGACGACGCGGTCGCCGGGCTTCAGGGTGGTGACTCCGGAGCCCACCTCCTCGACGACGCCCATCGGCTCGTGGCCGAGCACGTCCCCGCGGTCGATGTAGGGCCCGAGGAGGCGGTAGAGGTGCAGGTCGGAGCCGCAGATCGCGGTCGAGGTGATCCGGACGATCGCGTCGGTCGGCTGCTGGATGCGGGGGTCGGGGACGGTCTCGACCGAGACCTTCTCGATGCCCTGCCAGGTGAGTGCTCGCATGCTCGTGTCCGTTCTCCGGCTCGCGCCGGTCGGGGTCGGTGTCCCTCCACCGCACACCCGGAGGGCGCCGAGGGGGAGGGGCTTGACGCTCCCCGGAGCGCTTCCGAGGGGGATTCCCGGGAGAACGCACGGACGTGCATCCCGCGTTCACCCGACTCACGGCGGCCGAGTGGTGGGATGGGGGAATGGATGCTCTCTACACCGCCATCGCCCACGCCTCCGGTGGAGGACGCGACGGCCACGTCCGCACCGAGGACGACCGTCTCGACCTCGACACCCGCGCCCCGCAGGAGCTCGGCGGCTCCGGCGAGGGGACCAACCCCGAGCAGCTGTTCGCGGCCGGCTACTCCGCCTGCTTCCTCAGCGCCCTGCACGGAGCCGGTCGCCAGCTGAAGATCGACACGACCGACGCGGCCGTCTCGGCCAGCGTCTCGATCGGGAAGAACGACTCCGACGGCTTCGGCCTCTCGGTCGAGCTCGACGTCTACGTGCCGAAGGCGAGCTCCGAGGACGCGCAGAAGGTGGCCGATGCGGCGCACCAGCTCTGCCCGTACTCCAACGCCACCCGCGGCAACATCCCCGTGCAGATCAACCTGGTCGACTGACCGGGCCCTCTCGACGGCCCCTCCCGGACTCCGGGCAGGGGCCGTCGTCGTGTCCGGGGGCGGTCCGTTAGGGTCGGGGCATGACCGAGGAGCTGTCGCACGAGGAGCCGTCGCACGAGGAGTCCCTGGCGCGGGCCGAGCTCGTGCAGATCCGTCAGAGCATCGACAACATCGACGCGGCGCTGATCCACCTGCTCGCCGAGCGCTTCAAGTTCACGCAGAAGGTCGGCCGGCTGAAGGCCGCGCACGGGCTGCCCGCCGCGGACCTCGAGCGCGAGGCCCGCCAGATCGCGCGGCTGCGGGCGCTCGCCGAGGAGTCGCACCTCGACCCGGCGTTCGCCGAGAAGTTCCTCGGGTTCATCGTCGCCGAGGTCATCCACCACCACCAGCGCATCGCCGACGGCGCCGAGGACTGAGGCTCAGCCCTCGATCCGCAGCAGCCCCGCCGTGCGCTCGCGCAGCACGCCGAGCAGCAGCGGGTAGTCGGGGAAGAGCTGGTCGCGCCGCAGCGTCGGCACCCGCAGCCCGAGGGGGACCTCCGTGATGCGGCCGTTCGTCTCGGTGAGGGTCAGGCGGAGGCTCCGGCTCCCCGTCGGGCTCGAGGCGACGACCGAGCGCAGAGCCTCGAGCGGGAAGATCAGCCCGTCGATCTGGATGGCCGACTCCGACACCACGATCGAGCCCGGCAGCCCGGGCCGCAGCGCCAGCCGCGCGGCGACCAGCCCGAGCGGGAGGGAGAGCGCCACGACGACCGCCCCCAGCGCGATCTGCGCGCGGTCGCCCGACGGGGATCCCGCGAGGGCGACGGCCAGGACGCCGGCGGCGAACGCCTCCGTGGCGACGACGACCAGGGCGACCGCCCGGCGCTGGAGCGGAGCGCGGTGCGGCCGGAAGCGGACGGCCGAGGCGGGCCCGGCCAGAGCGGGCGGCAGGGCGTCGCGGACGCGGGCGGCGGCGCCGAGGTCGGCGAGCAGGGCGGCGAGGTCCTCCGGGCGGAAGTGGCCGCAGCGGACCTCGACTCCGTCTCCGCGGCACCAGGCGACGAAGCCGTCGCCGTCGGCGGACTCGAGGAAGCGGACCGACCGGCGGGGCCACTGCTCGCGGCGGCGGCGGCCGCGCATCAGCACGACCTGCGTCTCGGTCGTCATCACGCGGGTGGGGGAGACGACGAAGAGCGAGACCGCCGAGGCCAGTCCGATGACGACGGTGAGGGCGAGGAGCCCGAGCGCGAGCACCGACTCGTCGAGGACGCCGCGGCGGTCCGCGAGGACGGCGAACGGGATGAGCACGGCCGCGAGGCCGGCGCCGAGGAGCCGCAGGAGGAGGGCGCGGAGGCGTCGCAGGACCGACGGGCCGTACACCCGTCGCGTCCGGATCGCCATCGGTTCCGACTCCATCGCGTCAGGCTAGCCCCGGCCGGGACCGGTCGCCCGGAGAGGCGCGTCGGTGGCGCGATCCTCGCGCCACCCGTCCCCGGTTCGGGGGAGGAGTGGCGCGAGGCGCGGCCTACGCCTCCGCGGTGCGGTGCAGGGCGCGGACCGAGACGACCCGGCGACGGGCGATCGCGGCGACGGTGAGCAGCAGCCCGAACAGCAGCCAGATCACCAGGCCGACGACGGCGCCGGCCGTGCCGTCGGTGCCCTCGACCACTCCGGACAGCGCGTTCTGCGCCGCCGAGAGCGGCAGGAACCCGAGCACGTCGTCGAACAGCCCGGGGACCGTCGAGATGATGCCCGCGCCGAGCGCGATCACCGCCGCGACCATCGCGAGGAAGCGGCCGATCCCTCCGAGCAGGGCGACCAGCCCCTGGTTCACCGCGGCGAACGAGGCGCCGGTGAGCATCGCCAGGAGGGCGAAGCCGACCCAGCGGCCCGGCTCCAGGCCCGCGACGCCGCTCATCACGATCGCGACCGCGAGTCCCTGCACCACGCCGATCACGAGCGCCGGCACGTAGGAGGAGAGGGCGAGCGCCGCGGAGGAGCGGGTCGAGGAGAGTGCACGGTGCGAGAACGCCGCGAGCACCAGGAACGTCGCGAGGGCGCCGAGCCAGAGGGCGATCGTCGCGAAGAACGGGACGCTGGAGGCTCCGAACAGGTCGGTCGCGCTGCTCGCGTTCTCGACCGGGTCCGAGACGACGTCGGCGAGGTTCGTCGACTCCGACTCGGTGTAGGTCGGGAGCTGCGCGACCGCGGCGTCGAGGCCGGTCGCGAGCGTGCGGGTGCCGTCGGCGAGCTGCACGGCGCCGTCCGAGACCCCGCTCGCGCCGTCGGCGAGCTGGTCGGCTCCGTCGGCGGCGGAGGAGGCTCCCGCGGCGAGGTCGGCGGCACCGCCCGCGGCGGTGGTCGCGCCGGTCGCGAGGTCGCGGGCGCCGGCCGCGGCGGTGGTGGCGCCGGTCGCGAGCTGCGCGGACCCGGCCGCCGTGGTGTCGAGGCCGTCGGCGAGCTGGGACGCTCCGTCCGCGGCGTCGTCCGCGCCGTCCGCGAGCTGCGTCAGGCCGCCGGACAGCTGTCCGATGCCCCCCGAGAGAGTGCGCGCGCCGGTGGCGGACTGCCCGACCGCGTCGATCAGCGAGGGCTGCCCGTCGCCGCCGAGGCGGATGCCCGCGTCGATCCCGGCGACGGCTCCCGCGGTCGTCGTGGCGAGGGTGGTCGCGCCGGTGGGTCCGCCCGCCGAGGCGATGACGGCGCGCGCGGCGAGGCACTGCGTCGTCTCGCAGCCCTCGAGCGCGGCGCTGAGCGCCTCGAAGGTCCCCGCAGTGGCGGCGGCGGCGCCGGCGCTGAGGGCGGCGACCTGCTGGGTCCCGTCGCCGGTCCTCACCACTCCCTCCCTCAGCTGGTCGAGCCCGTCGGCCAGGTCGGAGGCGCCGCCCTGCAGCGCGGTCGTCTTGGTCGCCGAGTCGCGGGCGCCCGTCGCGAGCTGTCCCACTCCGCCGGAGAGGCCGCGCGCACCGGTGGCCAGCTGCGCGACTCCGCCGGAGAGGTCGGAGGCTCCGGTGCCCAGCTGCCCCACGCCGTCGGCGAGGGACGAGGCTCCGGTGCCGATCTGCCCGACGCCGTCCGAGAGCGAGGAGGCGCCGGTGGCGAGCTCGTCGATCCCGTCGGCGAGGCTGCTGGTGCCGTCGGCGAGGGTGGAGGCGCCGGTGCCGAGCTGGTCGGCGCCGTCGGCGAGCGTGCCCGCGCCCTCGGCCGCCTGGCCGATCTGCTCGTTGAGGGTGTTGAAGCCGACGTAGACGTTCTCGAGGTAGGCCGTGGTCAGCTGCGTGTTGAGCAGCGACGTGGCGGTGCTGGTCACGGTGGCCGAGATGGCGTCGTCGACGAGCTTGGCCTTCTCGCTGGTGGCGATGTCGATGGTCGCCTTCGTCGCCTCCGCGGCGTCGCCGGAGTACGAGGTGGCGGCGGCGGAGAAGGACGAGGGGATCGTCACGACGGTCGCGTAGCTGCCGTCGGCGAGGCCCTTGGCGGCGTCGTCCTTGTCCGTGAGGACCCAGGTGAAGTTGCCCGTCGAGTCCGAGCCGGAGACGTTGGGCACCGGGGTCGTGCTCGCGGACGGCGTCGCGCTCGCCGAGGGGGTGGAGGAGGGGGCGTCCGAGCTCGCGGAGTCGGTGCCGCCCGTCACCAGGCCGGCCGCGAGCTGGCGCCCGAGCGGCACGGTCTGCCCGTTGATCTCGACCGGGGTGTCCTCGTTGACCACGGCGGCCGTGATCGTGTCGAGGCGCTCGGTCGGGTTCCACAGCGCCCACACCAGGAGGCCGCCGATGACGAGGGGGACCAGGACGATCCCGAGAAGGGTCAGCCAGGACACCTTCTTGACGCCGCGGGGGCGTTCGAGGGAGAGGAGAGCCATCTGTCAGAGGACCTTTGCGATCGCGCGGCGCTCGGCCGCGGGCGAGACCGCGAGCACGCCGCGGTCGGAGGGGAGGAGGTCGTCGAGCGCCTCGGCGTCGACGGAGGAGGCGACCACGGTGAACGCGTCGTCGGCGGCGCGGGCGGCGTCGAGCTCGGCCCGGATCGCGCCGCGCAGCTGCGGGTCGGTGACCGTGTCGAGGTCGTCGAGCACCAGGATCGGCGGAGCCGACTCCAGGGCCGACCGGACGTCGGCGACGGGGTCGGCGGCTCCGGCGAGGCGCACCAGCCCGACCCGGCCGCGCACGGCGGCGGAGCGGATCGGCACGACCAGGCCCGCGACCTTCAGGCGCCCGGAGTCGGGGGCGAGCCGACCGGCGATGCTCAGCAGCAGCGCGGTGCGGCCGGAGCGGTGCGGCCCGTGGACCACGAGGGAGGAGCCGGGAGCGACCCGCAGCGAGACGCCGCTGTAGACGGGACCGTCGGGTCCGTCGAGGCGGAGGTCCTCGGCCGCTATCACGTCCGTGGATCCGGGCTCCGGCCAGTCGGCCAGCGCGAGCTCCTTCGTGAGGCCCTCGCCCTCGACGTCGAAGGACGGGAGGATGCGGTCGAGCCAGCGCGGCATGTGCCAGGCGCGGTCGCCGAGCAGGTGCAGCACGGCGGGCACCAGCGTCATCCGCACGATGAACGCGTCGACGAAGACGCCCACGGCGAGCCCGAGCGCGATCGGCTTGATGTTGGTGTCCCCCTCCGGCACGAAGGCGGCGAAGACCGAGAACATGATGACCGCGGCGGCCGTGACCACCTTGGCCGAGCCGACGAAGCCCGACTCGACGGCGGCGCGCGCCGGCCTCCCGTGCACGTAGTCCTCGCGCATCCGCGAGACCAGGAACACCTCGTAGTCCATCGCGAGGCCGAAGAGCACGCCCATCAGGATGATCGGCATGAAGCTGATGATCGGGCCCGTCTTGTCGACGTGCAGAGCGTCCGAGAACCATCCCCATTCGAACACCGCCGCCACGGCGCCGAAGGACGCACCGACCGACAGCAGGTAGCCCAGCGTCGCCTTGATCGGCACCCAGAGCGAGCGGAACACCATCGTCAGCAGCACCAGCGACAGGCCCACGACGAGCAGGCCGAACGGCAGCAGGGCCTTGGCGAGAGTGTCCGAGATGTCGATCCCGACCGCGGTCTGGCCGGTCACTGCGAGGTCGACGCCGTACTCCTGCTGGAAGTAGTCGTGCTTGTCGCGGATCTCGGCGACCAGCGCCTTGGTGGCCTCGGAGTCGGGGCCGCCCTCGGGAATGACCTGGATGATGCCGGTGTCGGCGGTCTCGTTGGGCGTCGCGAGCGGCACCGAGGCGACTCCGTCGAGCTTCTCGATCTCGCCCTTGAGGTCGTCCATCAGGCCGAGCGGATCGGTCGAGCCGATGATCGTGCCGGTGACGATGAGCGGGCCGTTGTAGCCGGCGCCGAAGTTCTCGGCGAGCAGGTCGTAGGTGGTGCGCGCGGGAGTGCCCTCGGCCTGGTAGCCGGCGTCCGGCAGGGCGAGGCGGAGGCTGAGCGCCGGGATGCTCGCGACGCCGAGCACGCCGATCACCGCGATGATCGTCACGATCGGGAAGCGCGTGACGACCCGGACCCAGCCGCGGAAGAACCCGCGCGGGACCTCGGCGTGCACGTGCCCGCCGGGGGAGGCGGTCGCCGCCTCCTCGTGCGCCTCGGTGTCGACGTGGGTGCCCGCGGCGGCGGCGGCCTTCGCGGCCTTCTTCTTCGCGCGGCGCTCCTTCGGGCGCAGCCGCGCGCCGGCGAAGCCGAGGAGGGCGGGGGTCAGGGTGAGCGCGATGACCACGGCGATCGCGACTCCGCCCGCCGCTGCGACGCCCATCGTGGTGAGGAACGGGATGCCCGCGACCGAGAGGCCGACGAGCGCGATGATCACGGTCAGGCCCGCGAAGACGACGGCGGAGCCCGCGGTCGCGGTCGCCCGCGCGGTCGACTCCTCCGGGTCCATGCCCTGCTTCAGCTGGTCCTGGTGGCGGCTGATGATGAAGAGGGCGTAGTCGATGCCGACCGCCAGGCCCAGCATCAGCGCCAGGAGCGGCGTGGTCGAGGAGATCGAGGCGAAGCGGGTGGCGATGAAGATGGCCGACATCGAGAGGGCGACGCCGAGCAGTGCGGTGACCAGCGGCATGCCGGCGGCCAGGAACGAGCCGAAGGTGAGCACGAGGACGACGAGGGCGACCACGAGGCCGATCGCCTCCGTGATGGTCACGCCGGGGAGGTTCTGGGCGAAGAGGTCGCCGCCGAGCGAGACCACGGAGCCGGCGGGCAGCGCGTCCTGGAGGGTCGTCGCCTCGGCCTTCAGCGCGTCGCGGCTCTCGGGGCTCGTGGTGGTGGCGGAGCCGTCCATCTGCGCGGTGATGACGAGGGCGTTCCCGGCGTCGGAGATCGTGCCGGACACGCTGTCGGAGTAGGGGTCCGTGACGGCTGCGACCTCGTCGACGTCGCCGAGCGCGGCGACCGCGTCGCTGACGGGGCCCTTCACGTCGGCGTCCTGGACGCTGCCCCCGTCGGGCGCGACGACCACGTACCGCGCGGACGTGCCGCTGACCTGGGGGAAGGTGCGCTCGAGCTGGTCGAGGGCGGTCTGCGACTGCGTGCCCGGGATGGAGAACGTGTTGTCGGTGCCCTGGTTGAGCAGCAGCGCTCCTCCTCCGCCCGCCACCACGATCAGCAGCCACAGGACGGCGACGAGGCGGTGGGCGCGGTACACGCGACGACCGAGACGGTAGAGCAGCGACGACACGCGGTCTCCTGACGATGGGTGGGGAGGATGGCGATACGTCTCTGTACCAGGGCGGAGCCGGGCTCCGATACACGAGCGTATCCGATACAGGACCGTATTCGATACGTGAATGTATCGGATAGGGTGAACGGCGTCGAAGGTGTTGACAGGGCGGGCAGGAGGCTGGTGATGACGGCGATCGACTCCACCCCTCCCGAGACATCCCGCCGCGGCCGCACCCGCGAGCGCCTGCTCGACGCGGCCTACGACGTCTTCGCCGAGACCGGCGTGCACAGCGCGTCCGTCGAGCAGATCTGCGAGCGCGCCGGGTTCTCGCGCGGCGCCTTCTACTCCAACTTCTCCACCAAGGAGGAGCTGTTCTTCGCGCTCATGGAGCGGGAGAACGGCGCCCGGGTGACGGCCCTCGTCGAGCAGATGGACCGCACGATCCCGCGCGTCGTCTCGGCCGACGAGCCGCTGACGGCCGAGACGCTGGCCGTGGTGATCCTCGACTTCCTCCAGGGACCTGCCACCGACAACCGCCGCTGGTGCGTGGTCGAGTCGGAGTTCGAGCTGCTCGCGCTGCGCGACCCGCGGATCGCTCCGCAGTACCGCGACTTCCGCGCCGGCTTCGACGCCTCGCTCGTGCAGATCGTGCACGGGGCGCTGCGCCAGGTGCGCCGCGACTTCTCCCTCGAGCCGACGACGGCCGTGCGCCTGCTGGTGGCGGGCTACGACGACGCGGTCAAGCAGTCGATCCTCGAGGACGAGTCGGAGCCCGCGTCGCTCGAGCGCCTGCGGGCGACGCTGACGGCGATCGTCCTCGCGATCTCGTCCGCCGACGCCTGAGCCGGGCCGGCTCTCGCGACGGCCGCCGCCGTACCCGACGGCCGGCTCCGCACAGGCAGGCCGAGCGGCCGCTGGAGAGTGTCTGGTCCGGTCCCCGCTCCTCCGCCCGCGCGACGAGGATGGACCCATGGAACTGCGTCAGCTCGAACACTTCCTCGCCGTCGCGAAGGAGCAGCACTTCACCCGCGCCGCGAGCGCCCTGCAGATCTCGCAGTCGGGCCTCTCGGCGTCGATCCGTGCGCTCGAGAGCGAGCTGGGCAGCCCCCTCTTCACCCGCAGCACGCGCCGGGTCGAGCTGACGCCGGCCGGTCGGGCGATGCTCGCGGAGTCGGAGCGATCGGTCGCCAGCGCGCTCGCCGCCCGCGACGCGGTGCTCGCCGTGCAGGGGGTGCTCCGCGGGAGCCTCGCGGTCGGCACGGAGGAGTGCCTCGGCGGCGTGCACCTGCCGCGCGAGCTCGCGAACTTCCGCGAGCAGCACCCGGGAGTCGCGCTCCGGCTGATCCACGAGGGGTCCGGCACGCTGCTCGACTCCGTCGCCGCCGGCCGCCTCGACCTGGCGCTGGTCGCCGACATCGGAGCCGTGCCGGGCGGCGTGCGGACGATGCCGCTGGCGAGCGAGGGCTTCGCGGTGCTCGTGCGCCCGGGTCACCCGCTCGCGAGCCGCGTCGGCTGCCGCATCCCGGACCTGGCGGGCGAGACGATCGTGGGGCTGCAGGAGCACTGGGCGGCGAGTCACCTCGCGGCGCGGGCGTTCGCGGCGCACGGCCTCGCGTTCGAGGTCGAGCTCGAGGTGAACGACGTGCACACGCTGCTCGACCTGGTCGAGTACGGCATGGGGATCGCGGTCGTGCCGGCGCACTTCGCCGAGAAGCGCCCGGCCGGGCTGCGGGCGGTGGCCCTCGCCGATCCGCTCCTGGTGTGGCGGACGATGGTGGCGGTGCCGGAGCGGCCGAGCGCCGCGGCCCGCGCGTTCGTCTCGGCTCTCCCGCAGCCGCTGAAGGACGCCGTCTGAGCCGGATCGTGCTGGCAACGGAGGAAGGATCGTCGCCGAGATCCCGCGATCCGTGTCGGACCGGTGCCTCGACCGGATCCCTCCTCCGTCGTGAACGGGCTCAGTCGAGCGAGGCCAGCTCCTCGGGCGTGAGCTCCAGGTCGGCCGCCGTGGCGGAGTCGCGGATGCTCTCGGGGCGGGAGGCGCCCGGGATCGGCAGCACGACCGGGGCCTTCGCCAGCTCCCAGGCGAGGCAGACGACCTGCGGCGTCACGCCGCGGACCTCGGCGACCGCCGCGAACGCGGAGTAGCGCGAGCCGAGCTCGCCCGCCGAGGAGATGCCGCCGAGCGGGCTCCACGGCAGGAACGCCAGTCCGAGCTCGGCGCAGAGCTCGAGCTCCGGCTCGCTGGAGCGGAACGACGGCGAGAACTGGTTCTGCACCGAGACCAGGCGCTCGCCGAGGATGCCGTGCGCCTCGCGGATCTGGTCAGGGTCGGCGTTAGAGATGCCCGCGCGGAGGACGACGCCCTCGTCGAGCAGCTCGGCCAGCGCTCCGATCGAGTCGGCGTAGGGGACCGCCGGGTCGGGCCGGTGGTACTGGTAGAGGCCGATCGCGTCGACGCCGAGGCGCTTCGCGGACGCGCGGGCCGCCTCCTTGAGGTACTCGGGGCGGCCGTCCTGGTCCCAGGGGCCGGGCTCGCGCCGCAGGTGGCCGCCCTTGGTGGCGACGAGCACGGCGGAGGTGTCGCCGCCGTAGCTGCGCAGCGCCTCCGCGATCAGCAGCTCGTTGTGACCGAGGTCGTCCTGGGTGGCGAGGTGGTAGGCGTCGGCCGTGTCGATCAGGGTCACGCCGGCGTCGAGGGCGGCGTGGATCGTGGCGATCGAGCGCTCGCGGTCCGGGCGGCCCTCGATCGACATCGGCATGCCGCCGAGTCCGATCGCGCCGACCTGGACGTCGCCGAGAGTGCGCTGCTTCATGAATGCTCCTTCGCAGTGGGGTGGGTGGTCACCAGGCGTAGTCCTCGGGGGCGGTCCGGTGGCCGGGGAAGATCTTGTCGAGGCGCGCGAGGGCCTCCGAGTCGAGGGTGATGTCGACGGCGGCGACGGCGCTCTCGAGCTGCTCGAGCGTTCGCGGCCCGGTGATCGGACCGGTGACGGCGGGCTGGTGGAGGAGCCACGCCAGCGCCAGCTCGCCGGGCGCCTCGCCGCGCTCGCGGGCGAACGCCTCCCACTGCTCGAGCGCGGGACGGTGCTCCTCGATCGCGGCGAGGGTGCGCTCGGAGGAGCGGCGCCCGCCCTCCGCGGTCTTCTCGAGCACGCCGCCCAGCAGTCCGCCCTGCAGCGGCGACCAGGGGATGACGCCGAGCCCGTAGTGCAGCGCGGCGGGCAGGACCTCGCGCTCGACGTCGCGGACGAGCAGGTTGTAGATCGACTGCTCGGAGGCGAGGCCGGTGAAGTGGCGGGCGCGCGCCGCCTCCTGCGCCTGGGCGAGATGCCAGCCGGCGAAGTTGCTGGAGCCGACGTAGAGGACCTTGCCCTGCTGGACGGCGACCTCCATCGCCTGCCAGATCTCGTCCCAGGGAGTCGTCCGGTCGACGTGGTGGAACTGGTAGAGGTCGATGTGGTCCGTCTGCAGGCGGCGGAGGCTCTCGTCGAGCGCGCGGCGCAGGGTGAGCGCCGAGAGACGGCCGCCGTTGGGCCAGGAGTCGCGGCCGCGCTCGGCTCCGGGAGCGGCGAACTCGCCCATGTCGCCGAAGACCTTGGTCGCGAGGACGGTGCGCTCGCGGCGCTCGCCGCCCTGCGCGAACCAGCGGCCCACGATCTCCTCGGTGGCGCCGCGGCCGGCCTCGCCTCCGTACACGTTGGCCGTGTCGAAGAAGTTGACGCCGAGCTCGTGCGCGCGGTCCATGATCGCGAACGAGTCGGACTCCTCGGTCTGCATGCCGAAGTTCATGGTGCCGAGGACGGTGCGGGAGACGGACAGGCCGGTGCGGCCGAGGTGCGTGTACTGCATGGTCCCAGTCGACTCCGGTTCGGGCCGCGTGTCCAACAGGTGCTCGGCATGGGTGCGATCGACGGGGGAGGTCAATCGGGGGCGCGCCGTCCAGGGGCCGCCCGAGCCCCGCCTCGGTCGGGCCTGCGCGTCGGCCGGGTCCAGCGGCCTCGACCGGATCGCCCGCAGCCCGCTGGGCGCGGTGGCGCCCGGCCGCCCGGGTGCCGGGTTAGAGTCGCGGAATGGTCCGGACGACGCAGCGCCTCGTGATCGCCCTCTCCGCCGTGGTCCTGCTCGCCGGCTGCACGGCGGAGGCGACGAGCCCCGCCGCCGCACCCGCCGAGCCGACCGCCTCGACCGCCTCGACCGCACCGCCCGCCGCCGGAGCCGAGTCCACGCCGCGGCCGGTGCCGAGCGTCTCGACCACTCCCGCACCCGTCGAGGACGTCTCGGGCGAGTGCGTCGTCCAGGCGCTCGACGAGGGGACGCTCGACGGCGTCGACCTCGAGCGCGTGCGCGACCGCGGCACCCGCGTCGGCGCGACCGGGACGGCGAGCACCGCCTCCGACGGCGCCCCGGCCTCCTACCTGGTGGCAGCGGGCGACATCAGCGAGCGGATCGCGGACCGGTTCTGCATCAGCTCCGACTACCTCTCCGCGCTGAACTCGGTGCGCCGCGACGGCGTCGACATCGACAGCCTCTACGGCGGCGACACCCTCAACCTCCGCCCGACGACCGTCCTGAGCGTCGGCGACCAGAACGGCCGCGTCCTCGACAACGCCGAGCCCGACGACCTCCCCGCGCAGACCGGCTGACGCCGCTCCCGCCCGCGCCCGCCGCCACTCCTCCCGCCTCGCAGCAGCACGCGACCACCGCGGAAGGCGCGGATCCGACGGCACGCGCGCGGCGCTCAGCCCAGGACGCCGATCAGGACCGCCGACACGGCGACGGTCGCCGCGAGCCCGGTCGTCCGCGAGCGGCGGCGCGCCGGGTCCTCGAACCACGGCAGCCCGTCCCAGCGCAGCACGGCGCCGGCCGCCCCGGCCGCGGTGAGAGCCACCAGCACGGCCCAGGGGAGCAGCGTCAGCGCCGACCAGTCGACGAGCGCCCGCCCGAGCAGCAGCACGGCGACGGCCTCGACGCCGCGGGCGAGCGTCCGGACGCGGTCGCGGTCGAGGAACCCGGCCGCCCGGCGCCGGGGGATGCTCCCCAGGGCGAAGCGGCCGACGGTGAACGCGACGACGAGCAGGACGAGGATCGAGGCGATCATCACGACTCCTCCCCGGCGCGCTGCAGCAGGCGCAGACCGAGCTCGTCGACCGAGCTCGCCGTGTCCCCGTTGACGAACACGGCTAGGCCGCGCTCCCGGTCCATCGCGAGCATCGTCGAGTAGCCGGAGGTCCCTCCGTTGTGCCAGGTGACGGATCCGCCGTCCTCCGACTCCGAGGTGAACCAGCCGAGGCCGATCCGCGCCCCGTCGGCGTCGAACCGGGGATCCAGGACGCTCGCCGCGGGCACCCCCAGTGCGGGATTGTCGGTGAGGAGGGCCTGCGCGTAGCGGGCCATGTCAGCCGCCGTGGAGCGGACGCCGCCCGCCGGCGCGTAGCCCGCCATCGTCCACGCGTCGACGGACCGCCCGCTCGCCGAGAAGCCGGTCGGCGCGTCGGCGGGGAGGGCGTCCGCGGTCTCCGGGACGGAGGTCGCGGTCATCCCGAGCGGATCGAGGACGCGCTCGCGGAGGAGACCGGCGTAGTCGCGGCCCTCCGCGCGGGCGAGCGTCTGGCCCAGTACCGCGGCACCGAGGTTCGAGTATGCGTGCACGTGCTCGCCCTGGTCCGCCTCGGCTGCCTGCCGGAGGACGTCGTCGGCCGACCAGCCCGCGTAGGGGTCCGTGCCGCGCAGCTGGGCGACGAGCGTCGAGGCGAGGTCGCCGACACCGGTGGGGAGTCGCGGCAGGCCGGAGCGGTGGGTCGCCAGCTCCTCGAGCGTCCCGGTGAAGCCGCCGACGTCGGCGTGCTCCGCGGCGGGGTCCTCGAGCCCGACCGTCCCGTCAGCGGCGCTCCGGGCGAGGAGGAGCGCGGTCATCGTCTTCGTGACCGATCCGATCTCGACCTCGGTCCGCTCGTCGGCTCCGAGTCCGCCGTAGCGCACGCCGTCGGGCGTGATCACGGCGGCGACGAGGTGGTTCCGCGCGCCGTCTCCGACGTCGGTCCGGAGCCACCCGGCGATCTCGGCGTCGCCGGTCGCCTCGGTCGAGAGGGTGGGAGCGGAGGGGCGGAGCAGCACTCCGCCGAGCAGGACGACGGCCGCGGCGGAGGCGGCGGCGAGAGCGAGGCGGCGGCGGGTCATCGGGGTCCTCCGGAGGCGAGCAGGATCACGAGCAGGGGGACGAGGCGCTCCGGCGGGACGCCGTAGCGACCGCGGCCGCGCGCCTCCAGCCAGCCGGCGGCGACCAGCTGGTTGACGTGGTGGTAGATCTGCCCGGTGGTGCCCGCGCCCTCGCTCTCGGCGAGCTGGGCGACGGTCTCGACTCCGCCGGCCACCGCCTGCAGGAACCGCAGACGCACGGGGCTGCCCAGCGCGGCGAGCGCGGTCGGCCCGGGGCTCGCTCCCCAGTCGCGCTCGAAGAACGCGTCGGTGCTGAGGCCGTACTGCCACTCGACGGGGCCGGCCGGAGTGGCGACCGAGCCGGCGAAGACGACTCCGCCGGGAGAGGGCAGGCGCTCGCGGAGAGCGGTCAGGGCCCAGAGCGGATCGTCGGCGGCGGGCGCGGCGGGGGTGTCGGCGCGCTCGAGGCGGTCCAGCCGCGCTCGGAGCTCGTCGACCTCGCCGGCGAGGTCTCGGGAGGAGGTCATGCCTCCACTATTGCAAACATTCCGTAATCACGGAACTCCGGAGCGGAGCCGGTACCGCAGGAGTCGCGGTGGTCCAGCTCGACCACCGCGACTCCTGCGGGATTCGGATCGCCCGGAGGCTCAGCCGAAGTGGCGCGGCAGCACGGCGCCGTTCACCGAGCGCAGCTCGTCCAGCGGCAGCATGAAGAGGCCCTGCACCTCGACCGCGGGGGTCGCCGCGTCGGTCACGCCGATGCGCAGCACCGGGTAGCCCCGGCCCTCGCAGAGCCCGCGGAACTTCACGTCGTCCTCGCGCGGCACCGACACGAGCACGCGGCCGGTCGACTCCGAGAACAGCGCGGCCGTCGCGTCGACGCCGTCGCGCTCCATCAGCTCGTCGAGCCAGATGCGCGCCCCGACGCCGAAGCGCAGCGCCGACTCGGCCAGCGCCACCACGAGCCCGCCGTCGGCGAGGTCGTGGGCGGAGGCGATGAGCGACTCCTTCGCGCCCGCCGAGATCAGCTCAGCCAGCGCGCGCTCGGCGGCCAGGTCGAGCTGCGGGGGCAGCCCGCCGAGGTGGTCGTGGATGGTGCCGGCCCACGCGGAGCCGTCGAGCTCGTCGCGGGTGGTGCCGAGGAGGTAGAGGTTGTCGCCCTCGTCCTGCCAGCCGGAGGGGATGCGGCGCGCGACGTCGTCGATCACGCCGAGGACGCCGACGACCGGGGTCGGGAAGATCGGCACGTCGCCGGTCTGGTTGTAGAACGAGACGTTGCCGCCGGTGACGGGGATCTCGAGCTCGAGGCAGGCGTCGGCGAGCGCGCCCACGGCCTCGCGGAACTGCCACATCACCTCGGGGTTCTCGGGGCTGCCGAAGTTGAGGCAGTCCGAGACGGCGACCGGGGTCGCTCCGGTGACGGCGACATTGCGGAACGCCTCCGCCAGCGCCAGGCGGGCGCCCTGTGCCGGGTCGAGCTGGCACCAGCGCCCGTTCGCGTCGGTCGCGACCGCGAAGCCGAGGCCCGACTCCTCGTCGACGCGGACCATGCCGCCGTCGTCGGGGTAGCTGAGCGCGGTGTTGCCGAGCACGTAGCGGTCGTACTGCGAGGTGATCCAGCTCTTGTCGGCGAGGTTCGCCGAGCCCAGGAGCGCCAGGGTCTCGGCGCGAAGCGCGTCGCCGCCGGTCGAGCGGGGCAGGCGGGAGGAGGAGTCGGCCTGCAGCGCGTCGAGCCAGGAGGGGTACTCGATCGGGCGCTCGTAGACCGGGCCGTCGACCGCGACGGTGCGCGGGTCGACGTTGACGATCTCCTCGCCGTGCCAGTTGATGATGAGGCGGCCGGAGTCGGTGACCTCGCCGAGCACGCTGGTCTCGACGTCCCACTTGCCGACGACCTCGAGGAACGCGTCGAGCTTCTCGGGTGTGACGACGGCCATCATCCGCTCCTGCGACTCCGACATGAGGATCTCCTCCGCCGTGAGCGAGGGGTCGCGCAGCAGCACCGAGTCGAGCTCGATGAACATGCCGCCGTCGCCGTTGGAGGCCAGCTCCGAGGTGGCGCACGAGATGCCCGCGGCGCCCAGGTCCTGGATGCCCTCGACGAGGTCCTTGCGGAACAGCTCGAGGCAGCACTCGATGAGCACCTTCTCGGCGAACGGGTCGCCGACCTGCACCGCGGGGCGCTTGGTCGGTCCGCCGTCGGCGAAGGTGTCGGAGGCGAGGATCGACGCGCCGCCGATGCCGTCGCCTCCGGTGCGCGCCCCGAACAGCACGACCTTGTTGCCGACGCCGCGGGCGTTCGCGAGGTGCAGGTCCTCGTGGCGGAGGACGCCGACGGCCAGCGCGTTGACGAGCGGGTTGCCCTGGTAGACCGAGTCGAAGTAGGTCTCGCCGCCGATGTTCGGCAGGCCGAGGCAGTTGCCGTAGAAGGAGATGCCGGCCACGACGCCGTGCACCACGCGCGCGGTGTCGGGGTCGTCGATCGCCCCGAAGCGCAGCGCGTCCATGACCGCGACCGGCCGGGCGCCCATCGAGATGATGTCGCGGACGATGCCGCCGACCCCCGTCGCCGCACCCTGGAAGGGCTCGATGTAGCTCGGGTGGTTGTGGCTCTCGATCTTGAAGGTGACGGCCCAGCCCTCGCCGACGTCGACCACTCCGGCGTTCTCGCCCATGCCGACCATGAGGTTCTTCTTCATGGCGGGGGAGACCTTCTGCCCGAACTGGCGGAGGTACATCTTCGACGACTTGTAGGAGCAGTGCTCGCTCCACATCACCGAGTACATCGCGAGCTCGCCGCTCGTGGGGCGGCGGCCGAGGATCTCGCGGATGCTCGCGTACTCGTCGGGCTTGAGTCCGAGGGCCGCGTAGGGCTGCTCCCGCTCGGGCGTCGCCTCCGCGTTCGCAGTGGTGTCGGGAACGGCGGTGCGGCTGTCTGCCATGTGCTGGAGGCTCCAGGGGAGGGGGACGGGATGCGCGTCGATCCTACCCGCCGCGGTCGCCGCGGCCCGGGCCCTCCGGTGGAGCGGTGCGGGCACCGGCGCCTAGGATCGGGCGGGTGAAGCGGGCGGCTCTGATCGGGACCGTGCTGTGGGGGCTCTACCAGTGCTTCGGGAACCTCGGAGCGGCGAACATCTCGTCGGACGAGCCCGTGTACCTCGCCGCGGGCTGGGACTACCTGCACGGCGACGTGAGCGCGAACCTCGAGCATCCGCCGACGGCGAAGTACCTGATCGGGCTCGCGCAGGTGCTGCTCGGCGAGGGGCTGCTCGCGGGCAGGATCGCCGCCGGCGCGGCCGCGTTCCTCACCGGGGTGGTGCTCTGGCTCTGGTTCCGGCGCGAGCTAGGCCCGACGCTCGCGCTCGTCCCGGCCGGCCTGTTCCTCCTCCTCCCGCGCACCGCCGTGGGCGCCGGCACCCGGATCGACCGCCTCGCGCTCCTGGAGCCGTTCATGGTGCTCTTCGCCGTCGCGGCGATGGCGGCGGCGTGGACCTGGTCGCGCGCCTCCCCGGGCAGGCGGAGCGGATGGCTGATCGCGCTGGCCGGTGCGCTGCTGGCGCTGTCGGTCACCTCGAAGCTGACCACCGCGGTCCTCGCGCCCGTGCTCCTGCTGCCGCTGCTGTGGTCGGGGAGCAGGGCCCGGGCTCTGCGGGGCGGCCTCGCCCTCTCCGTCGCGTTCGTCGTCACCGGGGTGCTCGCCTACCTGCCGGTGCACCCGGTCGAGGCGGTCCGGTACCTGCTCGAGTTCCAGTCCGAGCACAACGCCGACGGCCACCTGATCGAGGTCGCCGGGACCGCGTACGTCTTCCCTCCGTGGTGGGCGAACCTCTGGTTCATGGTCGTCGGCATCGGGCCGGCGGCGCTCGCCGTGCTGCTCCTCGGGACCCTGCTGGCCCTGCTCGCTCCACGGCGCCGCGCGCTGGTGCTCTACCTGGGCGCCGCGACGCTGCTCCTCCTCGTGTTCCACCTGGCGATCAGCTCGGTCGCGCTGCCGCACTACTACGCGGCGTGGGCGTGGCTCCTCTGCGCGCTGGCGGGCGTCGGCATGGCGGAGGCGCTGCGCGGCGGGATCGTGCTGCCCGCACCCCTCGCCCGCGGCGCCGGCGCGGTGCTGCTGGCCGCCTCCCTCGTGATCGCGATCGCCACCTCGGCGGGGATCGCCCAGGAGCGGCCGACCGGAATCGCGCGGGTGGCCGACGTGCTGCGCGAGCGCGGCCTCGACGGCGGCCTGGTCCTCGCGCAGGGCATGTCCTCGGGCGTTTACGTGCCCTACATCGGCGACCGGGTGACGACCGATCCGTCGTCCGCCGGGATCGTCGCCATCGCGATCGAGCGGTCGGCGCGCTTCCCCGTCGATCCGCGCGTGTCCGCCTACCTCGAGTCAGCGCGGCCCGAGACGGTGCGGCTCGACGACCTCACCCTCGTGCTGGTCGACGGACCGCTGCCGTGACCGCTCACTTCGAGCGGCAGGCCCCCGGATCGACGGCGTCCGTCAGCGAGGCGGCCTGCTCGACCACGGGAGTGAGGACCGAGAGCGGGATGGCGTAGCCGACGTTGTCGACGGAGGCGGCCTTGCCGAAGACGACGCCCGACACGGTGCCCTCGAGAGAGAGCAGCGGGCCGCCCGAGTTGCCCTGGTTGACGACGGCGGCGAGGGTCAGCACCTCCCGTGAGGTCGGTGCTCCGTCGACCATCAGCGAGACCGTGGCGTCGGAGGAGATCTCGGCCGAGCCGAGGGTCAGCGGGCCGCCGAAGGGGTAGCCCGCGACCACGGCGTCGTCCCCGGCGGCGACGGCGTCGTCGAGCGGGAGCGGGGAGGCGTCGAGCCCGTCGACGGCGATCACGGCGAGGTCGGCGGCCGGGTCCAGGTAGACGACGCGGCCGGTGCGCGGGGCCTCGCCCGGCGCCTCGACGACCGGCTGCGAGACTCCGCCGACCACGTGCGCGTTGGTGATCACGCGGTCGTCCGAGACGACGAAGCCGCTGCCCGTCACTCCGACGTCGCAGGCCCAGGCCGTGCCGGAGACGCGCACGACCGAGCGGGTGGCGGCGGCGACCTCCGGGTCGTCGGTCGAGACGTCCGGGATCGCGGGCGCCTGGGTCGGTGCGTCGAGCGCCTCGACGACCCAGGACGTGCCCTCGTCGACCACGGTCGACTGCAGCTGGGCGAGGAAGGCGCGGACGGGGGAGGGGGTGAGGTCGTCGATCGTGCGGATGACCGTCGATCCGGCGACCGAGGTCGTGACGAGGGGGACGCCGAGGAGGGAGACGGCCGAGGTGACGGCGATCCAGACCAGGCCGGAGATCGCGACGCCGGCGACGCCGCCCGCGAGCCGGTCGAGCAGGCCGAGCTTCACCCGGTCGGCTCCGCGGCCGATGACCGCGCCGAGCGTCGCTCCGATCGCGTAGCCGACGCCCAGCAGCAGCACGGCGGTGCCGATCACGGCGAGCAGGCGCCACTCGCTGCCGGCCGTCCACGACGAGACGGCGGGCACGGCGAACGAGGCGCCGATCGCGCCCGCGACGATCCCGGCGAGACCGCCGAGGGTCCGGAGCAGGCCGCGCCGCAGACCGTCGACGAGCGCGCCGATGAGGCTCAGCACGACGATGACGTCGACGATCACGGATGCACCCACGCGGAACTCCTGCCGGTGTCGGGGACGGGTCCTCCAGCATGACCGACGCGGGATGCGCGGACGCCCGGAGGCGGCTGGCAGTCCGCGGCGGCCGCGGATGCGCGGGGGCGGCGGCGGCGGCGCGGGAGCCGGATACCGCCGGCCGCGCGCTGCCGCCGAGAGGGCGGTGCCGCCGAGAGGGCGGTGCCGCCGAGAGGGCGGTGCCTCCTAGAAGAACGAGATGCAGTACGGCGTCGCGACCGGCGCGAACAGCCGGTCCATCCGCCCCGCCTCGCCCGTGACGCGCGCCAGCCCGGCCTTCACCAGGATCGACGGCCGCACCGAGCCCAGCAGCAGCGAGCCCAGGTCGGCCACGTCCAGCGCGAGCTCGGCCTCGTCCCCGGTGCGCTCCACGGTGGCGGAGCCGCCCGAGGCGGTGAGGCGGTAGCGGCCGTCGGCGAGCCCGAGCCCGTCGGCCACCTCGACCACGACCGAGCCGTCAGCGGTCCACGGCCGAGCCGAGAACGCGGCGGCGACGTCGAGGACCCGCAGCCAGATCAGGTCGCCCACGTGGCTCACCTGCACCACGCGCGCGTCGCGGAGCGCCCAGGTCAGCGGATCGTCCACCGGCGCCATGTCCCAGGTCACCGCGGAGGCGAGGTCGACCGCGCCGAGGTAGCCCCAGAGCGCGAGGTAGGCGTCGGCGCCGGGGGCGACGAGGTCGACGATCTCGAGGGTCTTGTCGTCCTCGGGCCCGACCGCGCGGTAGGTCACGAAGCCGTCGAGCGTCCCCTCCTCGTCGAGGTGGACGGCCGAGCGGACGTCGAGGCCGGGCGTGGTCTCGCCGGACGCGGTGCCGACGGAGTTCGCCTCGTAGCGCGACTGCCGGGTGAGCGAGCCGGGGGTCGACGCCTGGAACGCGGCGAACACCGCGGGGATGCGCGGCTGCAGCCAGCTCGTCGCGACCACCTCGACGCGGCCGGCGGGCTCGGTCTGCAGGCCGAAGCGCGGCCCGGTGTCGACGCGGATGGAGCGCGTGAAGGCCGAGCGACCGAAGCCGAACCGGCGGTAGATGGAGGCCTCGCTCGCCGTGAGCGCGGCGACCGGGGTGCCGGCCTCCTTCGCCAGGCGCAGGTCCTCGGTGATCATCGCGCGCAGGATGCCGCGGCGCCGGTGCGTGGGCCGCACGGTCACCTGCGACACCAGGTGCGCCGGCAGCTCGCGTCCGCCGCCGACCTGCAGGGCCCCGGGGAACGCCGCGTAGGTGCCGACCGGCACGCCCGCGCCGTCGAGCCCCTCGGGGGCGGAGGAGTCGACGACCGCGGTGAGCACGCGCTGGTCGGCGACCATGTGCTCGGCCCAGTCGCGCAGCTTCTCCGGCGTGAACTCCTTCTCGTGGAAGCCCGCGTTGATCGCGGTGGCCCACGCGGCGGTGGCGGCGTCGGGACCGCCCTCGTCGTTCAGGGCGGCGGGGAAGCGGCGGAGGTCGAGACCGGTGAGAGGCATCCGTCCAGCCTATTCACCCGGGGTGCGCGGGGGCTGAACCGGTGCGCGAACGGTCACCGCGACGGGCGCGCCCGTAACGCGGACCGCCGTCAGAGCACGGTCCACCGCTTCTCGAGCGCCGCGTCCACCGCCTCCGCGAGCTCGTCCAGCCGCCGGGAGTCGAGGCGCCCCGGGTCCGCGGCCGCCCTGATCCGGCCGCTCATCGCTGCGATCGCCGAGCGCCGCCGCGGCAGGGTCGCGGTGAACGCGCAGTCGCGCAGCAGCACCAGCAGCTCGCCCGCCCGGCCCTGCGCCTCCGCGAGGACCTCGAGCCGCCGCTCGAACGGCGACTCCGGGACCATCACGCGCAGGAACCCGTCCGGATCCTGGAACGCCGCCGGCGGATCCGGGACCCGCGCGAGCAGCGCCAGTGCGGCGCCCAGCTCGTCCAGACCGCCCTCGTGCGCCAGCTCCCGAAGCCGCGAGTCCACGTCCTCGGCCGGCCCCGCCCCGAGCTCCACCGTCCGCAGCACGAGCGCGTCGAGCCGGCGCTCCTCCTCCTCGCCCGGGACCGACGGAGTCGCCGACCACCACGAGAGCACCGGAGTCGCGGCCACCGCGTGCTCGCCGATCCGCCGCTCCAGCGCGATCAGCAGGTCCTCCCGCGCGGCGAGCGCCACCAGCGCGTCCACGTCGACGTGGAGCAGGGTGCCCGAGGCGGGCGGCGCCACCAGCCGGCGTCCGGAGGGAGGGACGGTCTCCGCCCGCGTCCTCGCCCCGGGGCCGCGCTCGCTCGCCCGCAGGATCTCCTCCTCGAGGGTCCGCCGGGGTCGTCGTCGTCCGCTTCCGCGCGCCATGCCGTCACGCTACCGTCGGCCGCATGACCCGGTTCCTCGCCCTCCTCCGCGGAGTGAACGTCAACGGCCGCACCGTCCGCAGCGCCGAGCTCGCCGAGACGGTCGCCGGGATCGGCGTGGACCGGGTGCGGACGGTCCTCGCGAGCGGCAACGCGGCCTTCGACTCCGACCGCCCGGCCGCCGAGCTGAAGCCCGCGCTCGAGGCGGCGCTCGCCGAGCGGTTCGGCTACGACGCCTGGATCGTGCTCGTGACGCAGGAGGCGCTCGCCGCGGTGCTCACCGCCTACCCGTTCCCGCGGATCGACGAGGAGGCGCATCCGTACGTCGTCTTCGGCTCGGACGAGGAGGCGCTCGACGCCGCGCAGGCCGCGATCGGCGAGCCGGATCCGGCGGTCGAGCTCGTCGCCCGGGGTGCCGGTGTCCTCTACTGGCGCTGCCCGCGCGGCTCCTCGACGGACACGCCGGTCGCGCGGATCCTCGCCCGCTCCGCCTACCGCTCGAGCACCACGACCCGGAACCTGCGCACCGTCGAGAGGCTCGCGACGGCCTGACGTCCGCGGCCGTGGCGGGGCCGTCTCCGGGCTCCGCGAGCGGCACCTCGGGGCGCCTCCGACCTCGGGAGGCGAGGAATCGGGGCTGAGAGCACGCACATTCTTTGGTTAGGCTGTCCTTAGTGCCGGTCCACTCGGACCCTGCGCCGCCTCCCGCACAGCCTCTCGAAAGGGACCCATGCCCCGCGCCACCACGCCCCTCGCCCTGCTCGCCGCCACCGCGCTGACGATCGGCCTCGCCGGCTGCAGCGGCTCGGCCGCCGGAGACGACGCCGCCGCCGACAGCGGCTTCACGCCGATCACGATCGAGCACGCTCTCGGCACCACCACCATCGAGTCGGCGCCCGAGCGCGTGGCGACGGTCAACTGGGCCAACCACGAGGTCCCGCTCGCGCTGGGCGTGGTCCCCGTGGGCATGGCCGCCGCCAACTTCGGCGACGACGACGGCGACGGGCTCCTCCCCTGGGTGAGCGAGAAGCTCGACGAGCTCGGCGCCGAGACCCCCGTCCTCTTCGACGAGACCGACGGCATCGACTTCGAGGCCGTCTCGGACACCGACCCGGACGTCATCCTCGCCGCCTACTCCGGCCTCACGCAGGAGGACTACGACACCCTGAGCGAGATCGCCCCCGTCGTCGCCTACCCCGAGACCGCCTGGGGCACCTCCTGGCGCGACATGATCACGCTGAACAGCGAGGCGATGGGCAGGGCCGACGAGGGCGCCGCCCTGATCACCGAGCTCGAGGGCGAGATCGAGGAGAAGGTCGCCGCGCACCCGCAGCTGGCCGGCACCTCGGCGATGTTCCTCACCCACGTCGACCCGACGGACCTCAGCCAGGTCAGCTTCTACACCTCGCACGACACCCGCCCCGCGTTCTTCGAGGACCTCGGCATGGCCACCCCGGGCAGCATCGCGACCGCCTCCGCCGCGACCGACAAGTTCTCGCTCACGCAGAGCGCCGAGCAGGCCGACGCCTTCAGCGACGTCGACGTGATCGTCACCTACGGCGACGACGAGCTCGTGAGCACCCTCAAGGCCGACCCGCTGCTCTCGCAGATCCCCGCGGTCGCCGACGACGCCATCGTGCGCCTGCCCTCCACGCCGCTCGGCACCGCCGCCAACCCGACGCCGCTCTCGATCTCGTGGGTCCTCGACGACTACCTGGACCTGCTCGACGAGGCCGCCGCCAAGGCCGCGCAGAGCACTCCGGCCGCCTGAGCCGGGACCCGACCCGCGTGACCCTCGCCGCTCCTCCCGCCGCCTCGGGCGTCGCCGCCGTGCGCCGCCCGAGGCGGCTGCGCGCCCTCTGGCTGCTCGCGGCCGTGGCCGTGCTGCTCGCCGCCGCCGTGGTGTCGGTGCTGGTGGGGTCGCGGGAGGTGGCGTGGAGCGACGTGGTCGCCGCGTTCGGCGGGTCCACGGACGGGTTCGCGCAGGCCGCGGTCGCCAAGCGCATCCCGCGCACCGTGCTCGCCGCGATCGCGGGCGCGGCCCTCGGCGTCGCCGGCGTGCTGATGCAGGGGGTGACCCGCAATCCGCTGGCCGACCCCGGCATCCTCGGGGTGAACACCGGAGCCTCGCTCGCGGTCGTGACGGGCATCGTCTTCTTCGGGCTGACGAGCTCCGCCGCCTACGTCTGGGTCGCGATCGGCGGGGCCGCGGTCGCCGCGGTCTTCGTCTACACGGTCGGGTCGCTCGGGCGCGGCGGCGCGACTCCGCTCAAGCTCGCCCTGGCCGGGGCCGCCACCTCGGCCGCGCTGGTCTCGGTGATCAGCGCGATCGTCCTGCCGCGCGCCGACATCGCGGGCGGCATCCGCTCCTGGCAGATCGGCGGAGTGGGCGGCGCCACGTCCGCGAGCATCGCGCAGGTGCTCCCCTTCCTCCTGGCCGGCCTCGTCCTCTGCGTGCTCTCGGCCAAGAGCCTCAACACCCTCGCGCTCGGCGACGAGCTCGCCGCGGGCCTGGGGGAGCGGGTCGCCCTCGCGCGCGGCGGGGCCGCCCTGGGCGCGGTCGTGCTCTGCGGAGCGACGACCGCGGTCACGGGGCCCATCGGCTTCGTCGGCCTGGTCGTCCCGCACGCCTGCCGCCTCCTCGTCGGCGTCGACCACCGCTGGCTGCTGCCGTTCTCGGCGGTGACCGGCGCCGTGCTCCTGATCGCCGCCGACATCGTCGGCCGCGTCGTCGCGCGCCCGAGCGAGATCGACGTGGGCATCGTCACCGCGCTGGTCGGCGCCCCGGTGTTCATCGCGATCGTCCGCCGCCAGAAGGTGCGCGAGCTGTGACCGCGCTGCTCGAGGCGCCCTCCGCCACCGCCCGCGCCGTCGCGGCCGGCCGCCGCCGCCGCGGGGCCCGCCTCCGGATCGTCGTCGCCGTGCTCGCTGTCCTGATCGCGGCCGTCCTCGCCGTCTCCCTGCTGGTCGGCCAGACCGTCTACTCGCCCGACGAGGTGCTGCGCGTGCTCCTCGGCGAGCAGGTGCCGGGCGCGAGCTTCACCGTCGGGCGCCTCCGCCTCCCGCGCGCCGTCCTCGCCCTGCTGGTGGGCCTGTGCTTCGGGCTCGGCGGAGTGAGCTTCCAGACCATGCTCCGCAACCCGCTCGCCAGCCCCGACATCATCGGGATCAGCGCCGGGGCGAGCGCCGCCGCGGCCTTCGCGATCGTGACGCTCTCGCTCGGGGCGGCGCAGGTCTCGGCCCTCGCGATCGTCGCGGGACTCGTGGTCGCCCTGCTCGTCTACGCCCTGTCCTACCGCAGCGGAGTCGCCGGCACCCGGCTGATCCTGATCGGCATCGGGGTCGCCGCGATGCTCGACTCCCTCACCGCCTACGTGCTCTCGCAGGCCGCCGCGTGGGACCTGCAGGAGGCGTCCCGCTGGCTCACCGGGAGCCTCAACGGCGCGAGCTGGAGCGAGGTCGTGCCGGTCCTCGTCGCGGTCGTCGTCCTCACTCCCGTCCTGCTCTCGCGCTCGCGCGACCTCTCCGCCACGCAGCTCGGCGACGACACCGCCTCCGCGCTCGGCATCCGCGTGAACGCCACCCGCCTCGTCGTGATCGTCGCGGCGGTCGGGCTGATCGCCTTCGCGACCGCCGCCGCCGGCCCGATCGCGTTCGTGGCCTTCCTCTCCGGCCCGATCGCCGCCCGCCTGATCGGGCCCGGCGCGTCGCTCCTCATCCCCTCGGCCCTCGTCGGCGCGCTGCTCGTGCTCGTCGCCGACTTCGTCGGGCAGTTCGGGCTGGGCCTGCGCTACCCGGTCGGAGTGGTCACCGGCGTCCTCGGGGCGCCGTACCTCGTCTACCTCATCGTCCGCAGCAACAGAGCGGGAGGCTCACTGTGACCACCGCGCACACCCTGACGGCCGAGGGGGTCACCCTCGGCTACGGCGACCGGACGGTCGTCGACGGCCTCGACCTCGTCGTCCCGCCCGGCCGCATCACCGCGATCGTCGGAGCGAACGCCTGCGGCAAGTCGACGCTCCTGCGCTCGATGTCGCGCCTGCTCGCGCCCCGCTCCGGCGCCGTGCTGCTCGACGGCAGGGCCGTGCACCGGACGCCGGCGAAGCAGCTCGCCCGCACGCTCGGCCTCCTCCCGCAGTCGCCGATCGCCCCGGAGGGCATCACCGTCGCGGATCTCGTCGGCCGCGGCCGCCATCCGCACCAGGGGATGCTGAGCCGCTGGAGCGCCCACGACGACGAGGCCGTCGCGACCGCGCTCGACGCGACCGACACCGCCGCCCTGGCCGACCGCTCCGTCGACGAGCTCAGCGGCGGGCAGCGCCAGCGCGTCTGGATCGCGATGGCCCTCGCGCAGGAGACGGACGTGCTGCTGCTGGACGAGCCGACCACCTTCCTCGACGTCAGCCACCAGATCGAGGTGCTCGACCTGCTCGTCGACCTCAACCGCACCCGCGGGACGACGGTGGTGATGGTGCTGCACGACCTCAACATGGCCGCCCGCTACGCCGACCACCTCGTGGCCATCGCGCACGGCGCGGTGCACGCCTCCGGCACCCCGGCCGCGGTGCTCACCGAGGAGACGGTGCTCGCCGTGTTCGGCCTCGACAGCCGCATCATCACCGACCCGACCTCGGGCACTCCGCTCATGCTCCCCCTCGGGCGGCACCGCCTCGCCCCCGAGCGGATCGACGCCCCCGGCGGCGCGCAGATGACGGACGTGTAAACGGTTCCACACGGCGGCCGGGGGGCGTATACGATACCTGCAGTCCGCGGCGGACGACCGTCATCGGCGGAACCGCCGAACGCCTGCCCCCGATCAGAGGTCCTCCCCGCCGTGACTGCATCCCCGACGCGCCCCGACGCCTCCGCCCTCCGCGGCGTCCGCGCGCTCCTGTTCGACCTCGACGGCGTGCTCACGCCGACCGCCGACGTCCACATGCAGGCCTGGTCGCGGCTGTTCACGGAGTACCTCTCCTCGCGCGGGATCGCCGAGGGCTACACCGACGCCGACTACTTCCGGTACATCGACGGACGCCCGCGCTACGACGGCGTCCGGGCGCTCCTCGCCTCGCGCGGCATCACCCTCCCCGAGGGCGCGCCCGAGGACGACCCGTCGCTCGAGACCGTCTGCGGGCTCGGCAACCGCAAGAACGACGCCTTCAACCGCACCCTCGCCGAGACCGGTGTCGCTCCCTACCCGGGCTCGCTCCGCTTCGTCGACGCCGCGATCGCCGCGGGCGTGCAGGTCGCCGTCGTCACCTCCTCCCGCAACGGCGTGCCGGTGCTCGAGGCGGCCGGCCTCCGCGACCGCTTCGAGGTCGTCGTGGACGGGCTCCTCGCCGCCGAGCGCTCGATCGCCGGCAAGCCCGCGCCCGACACCTACCTCTACGCGGCCGAGCTCCTCGGCCTCCCGGCCGCCGAGTGCGCCGTCCTCGAGGACGCGCACTCCGGAGTCGCGGCAGGCCGCGCGGGCGGCTTCGGCCTCGTCGTCGGCGTCGACCGCGGAGTCGGGGCCGACACCCTGCTCGAGCACGGCGCCGACCTGGTCGTGGACGACCTGGCCGAGCTGCTCCCCTTCCTCCCCACCGCTCCCGCCCCCGAGGACGCCGCATGAACCCCATCACCTCCGACCCGCTCGACCGGAACCGCTTCCCGATCGACGAGTGGGCCCTCGTCGAGACCGAGTTCGCCTCCGAGCTGCAGGGCCGCACCGAGACGCTCTTCGCCACCGGCAACGGCTACCTCGGCCTCCGCGGCAACGTGGAGGAGGGGCGCGACGGCTACGCCTACGGCACCTTCATCAACGGGTTCCACGAGACCTGGCCCATCCGCCACGCGGAGGAGGCGTTCGGCTTCGCCCGCGTCGGCCAGACCATCGTCAACGTGCCGGACGCCAAGATCATCCGCCTCTACGTCGACGACGAGCCCTTCGTGCTGAGCGAGGCCGACGTCCTCGCCTACTCGCGCCGTCTCGACTTCGCGAACGGCGTGCTCACCCGCGAGCTGGAGTGGCGCACCCCCTCCGGCAAGCGCGTCCTGATCCGCTCGCGCCGCCTGGTCTCGTTCACCGACCGGCACCTCGCGATCCTCGACTACGAGGTCGAGATGCTCGACCACGACGCGTCCGTGCTGATCTCGAGCCAGATCCTCAACCGCCAGGACGGCGTCGACGAGTACCACGCCCCCTCCGGCAGCGAGGGGGCCGGCTTCGACCCGCGCAAGGCGGAGTCGTTCGAGGACCGCGTGCTCCAGCCGCGCCTCAAGCGCGTCAGCGGCACCCGCTACCTCCTCGGCTACCGGACCACCAACTCCCAGATGACCGTCGCCTGCGGCGCCGAGCACCAGCTCGAGACCGAGAACGAGTGGGACCAGACCTCCCAGATCGACGACGACCTCGCCAAGCACGTCTACCGCGTGAAGGCCAAGGCCGGCCGGCCGGTCCGCCTGGTCAAGACGCTGACCTACCACACCTCCCGCGGCGTGCCCGTGCGCGAGCTCGCCGACCGCTGCGACCGCACGCTCGACCGCGCCCGCGAGACGCCGGTCGAGGAGCAGTTCGTCAAGCAGCGCGAGTGGCTCGACGACTTCTGGACCCGCTCCGACGTGCAGCTGGACGGCCAGCCCGCCATCCAGCAGGCCACCCGCTGGAACCTCTTCCAGCTCGCCCAGTCCACCGCCCGCACCGACGGCGGCGGAGTCGCCGCGAAGGGCGTCTCGGGCTCCGGCTACGGCGGCCACTACTTCTGGGACACCGAGGTCTACGTCCTCCCGTTCCTCAGCTACACGGCGCCCCTCGTCGCCCGGAACGCCCTGCGCTTCCGGCAGAACATGCTCGAGGCCGCCCGCGCGCGCGCCTCCGAGCTCAACCAGCGCGGCGCGCTCTTCCCCTGGCGCACCATCAACGGTCAGGAGTCGTCGGCGTACTACGCCGCCGGCACCGCTCAGTACCACATCGACGCCGACATCTCCTACGCGCTCATGCAGTACGTGGGTGCCACGGGCGACGACGACTTCCTCGCCCGCGGAGCGATCGACATCCTCGTCGAGACTGCGCGGATGTGGGCCGATCTGGGCTTCTGGCGCAGCAACGGCGACGATCACTTCCACATCCACGGAGTGACGGGGCCGGACGAGTACACGACCGTCGTCAACGACAACCTGTACACGAACGTCATGGCCCGGGCGAACCTCCGCTCGGCCGCACGCGCGGTCGAGCTGCTGAAGGCCGTCGAGCCCGCCGCGTACGAGCGGATGGCCGACCGCCTCGCTCTCGACGAGGGCGAGGTGCTCGAGTGGGCGCGCGCCGCCGAGAAGATGCACATCCCCTTCGACGCGCGGGCGGGCATCCACCCGCAGGACGCGGCCTTCCTCGAGAAGGAGCTGTGGGACCTCGAGAACACCCCGGCGAGCAAGCGCCCGCTGCTGCTGCACTTCCACCCGCTGGTGATCTACCGCTTCCAGGTGCTCAAGCAGGCCGACGTCGTGCTCGCGCTGCTGCTGCAGGGCAACGAGTTCACCGCCGAGCAGAAGCGCGCCGACTTCGAGTACTACGACGCGCTGACCACCGGCGACTCGACCCTGTCGGCCGTCGTGCAGTCGATCATCGCCGCCGAGGTCGGCTACAGCGACCTGGCCCGCCACTACTTCCTGTCGGCGCTGTTCGTCGACCTCGCCGACCTGCACCGCAACACCGCGGACGGCATCCACGTCGCCTCGACGGGCGGCGTCTGGAGCGCCCTCGTCTACGGCTTCGGCGGAATGCGCGACCACGGCGGCCGGATCACGCTCGACCCGCGCCTGCCCGACGACTGGGACCGCCTCGCCTTCCGCATCACCCTCCACGGCACGCGCGTGCGCGTCGAGGTGACGCAGACCGAGGTCCTGCTGACGGTCGAGACCGGCGACTCCGCCGCGATCACCGTCCGCGACGAGCGCGTGCACGTCGCTGCCGGCAGCCCCGTGCGCGTCCCGCTCACGCACCAGGGCCGCCGGCTGCACGGCGCGCCGACCACGTCCGACATCGAGGGCACCCGCCGCTCCGACGGCACCGTGATCACCGCCTCGATCCCCACCATCTCGATGACCCCCGAGCCCGAGGTCCTGACCGGGCCCTGAGCGGCCCCGCGCCACCCGCGCCACCCGCGCACCGAGACACCGCCCGCCCTGCCGAGACACCGCCCGCCCCGCCGAGACACCGCCCTGCCCGCGGTGCCTCGAAGGCAGGGCGATGGCTCGCGCGCTCGGCAGTGCATCGGCACGATTCCCGGCTGTCCCGTGCCGGTGTCTCCGTTCCCAGAAGGCGCTGAGGTGGGGCATCGACGATGGAGGAGCCGCCTCCCGGCGCGCACCTCACGACGAGAGAAGGGAACTCACCATGGCATCTCCCCTCAGCGGTCTCCTCGGAGACCACGCCGACCCGACCGAGGCGCTCGTCTCCCTCTTCGGTGACGGGGCATCGACCACCCCCGCGGCGGTCGCGTCAGCGGTCGACTGGGGTCGCGGCGTGCTCGCCGAGCGCGGCATCGAGCCCCGGAAGCAGGTGGCCGCCATCCACGCCTTCCGGCAGGCGGAGCCCCGCCTGTCCCTCAAGCCGGCGACGTACCTGGCGAAGCTCGTCGCGGCCTGACCCCGCGAACATCGCCCATCACGCACGAGACCCCCGGCCGGAACCGGGGGTCTCGTGCGTCGCGGGCGGGCGGAGCCGCCCGGACCGGATACGTCAGGCGGAGGCGAGCAGCGACTTCAGCGCCGACGTGAAGAACGTCAGCCCGTCCACACCCGAGCGCATCGCGGCGGCCGTGTCGGGCCCGAAGCCCTCCTCGACGGCGTGCTCCGGGTGCGGCATGAGCCCCACCACATTGCCGCGGCGGTTGCTGATGCCGGCGATGTCGTTCATGGAGCCGTTCGGGTTGTGGCCGAGGTAGCGGACGACGACGCGTCCCTCCGCCTCGAGCTCGAGCAGCGTGTCGGCCGAGGCGATGTAGCCGCCCTCGCCGTTCTTCAGCGGGATCGTGATCTCCTGGCCGGGCTCGAAGCCGTTCGTCCAGGCGGTCTCGGTGCTCGCGACCATCAGGCGCTGGTCGCGGCAGACGAAGGATCCGATGTCGTTCGCGATCAGGCCGCCGGGCAGCAGGTGCGCCTCGGTGAGCATCTGGAAGCCGTTGCAGATGCCGAGGACCGGGGTCCCGGCGTTCGCCGCGTCGACGACCTCGCGCATGATCGGGGAGTGGGAGGCGATGGCGCCGCAGCGCAGGTAGTCGCCGTAGGAGAAGCCCCCCGGCAGGACGATCGCGTCGACGCCGTCGAGGTCGTGGTCGCCGTGCCACAGCGCGACCGGCTCCGCACCCGCGAACCGGACGGCGCGCTGGGCGTCGCGGTCGTCGAGCGAGCCGGGGAAGGTGATGACGCCGATCCTCATCGGGCGGCCTCCGCCGGGTAGTGGATCCCGACGACGTCCTCGATCACCGAGTTCGAGAGCATCTCGTCGGCGATGCGCTGCACCGAGGCGCGCACCTCGTCGGTCACCTCGTCGACGGTGATCTCGAAACGCTTGCCCACCCGCACGCCGTGGAGGGCGGAGTGGCCCAGTCGCGCGAGCGCGCCGGCGACGGCCTTCCCCTGCGGGTCGAGCAGCTCGGCCTTGGGCATGACTTCAACGACGATCGTGGGCACCGTGTTCTCCGGAGTCTCGGGGGAGTGCGGTCTTCCGCGCGACCATCGTACCCGCGGGGGTCCCCGCGATCGGCGGCGCTCAGGAGGTCGTGACGCGGATCGCGTTCGCCCAGGGGTCCTCGAAGGCGAGGGTGCGGCCGTCGTCGCGGGTGGCGACTCCGGAGCGGGCCAGCCGCTCGCCGAGCGCGCCGAGATCGTCGGCGCCGGGCACCACGATCTCCACCTGTCCGAGGCCGAGGGCCTGCTGCCGGCGTCCGGCGCCCGCCGAGTTCCAGGTGTTCATCGCCATGTGGTGGTGGTAGCCGCCCGCCGAGACGAAGAGCGCCTGCCCGCCGTACGCGATCGTCGTCTCGAAGCCGAGCCGGTCGACGTAGAACTCCTTCGCGGTGGCGACGTCGCCCACGCTCAGGTGCACGTGGCCGACGGAGGCGCCGCCGAGGCGCGGCTGCGCGATCGACTCCTCGGTGAGGTGCTCCTGCAGGAACGCGTTCGGGTCGAGGAAGAGCGTGCTCATCTCGATCCGCCCGTGCGTCCACGACCACTGCGTGCGGTCGCGGTCCCAGTAGAGCTCGACGCCGTTGTGCTCGGGGTCGTCGAAGTAGAAGGCCTTGCTGACCAGGTGGTCGGAGCTGCCGGTGAAGGAGCCGGGGTGCCGGGTCGCGACGCTGTACACGGCCGCGGCGAGCGCCGCCTCCGATTCGAAGAGGATCGCCGTGTGGAAGAGGCCGGCGCTGCGCGGCGAGGCGTGCACTAGCTCGGGCGCGTGCTGGAGGATCACGGCCGGCACTCCGCCGCGGCCGAGCACCGCGACCGGTCCGTCGTGCGAGAGCAGCTCGAGCGTCACGGCGTCGCGGTAGTAGGCGATCATCCCGTCGAGGTCGGCGACGCGGAGGGTCACCGCGCCCATCGCGGTGTCGGGAGCGAGCAGGTCGGGGGAGGAGGTGGTCACGGTGGAGACGCTACCTGCTTTTGGTTGAAGCTACAACTATTTGGGAAGTCGAGCGCTCATAGGAACCGCATAAGCATCGTCCAGGCGGCGCCGGGAGGCCGGGCGTGGAATGGGAACCGGTCGCCGTCAGGGGCGGCCCCGGCACGAGGACGACACTATGAACGAGCGACACGAATCCGACGAGCGAGAGCTCACCGACCAGCCCGCCACCACCGAGGCGACGGGCGCCGACGAGGTGCGCGCGCTGCGCGCGGACGACCGTCGTCGTCGTCGTCGGGCACTGATCGCCGGCGGCCTCGGCCTCGCCGTGCTGATCGGAGTGACAGCAGGCGGAGTCGCCACCGCCGGCCGCACCGAGGCGGCCTCCTCCGCCTCGGCCGGCGCCGCTACGATCGTCTACCCCGGCGGCTCGCGGGGATCCTTCGGCGGCGGGTACGTGATCGTCCCCTCCTGGGGCGGATCGACGCAGGGCGGATCGACGCAGGGCGGCTCCTCCCCGTACGGCTCGTCGCAGGGCGGCTCCTCCCCGTACGGCTCGTCGCAGGGCGGCTCCTCCGCCTCCGAGCCGGCCACCGGCGCGACCGACGCCGTGGCCGCGAGCACCGCGCAGACCGCCGGGGTGGTCACGATCACCTCCGAGCTCACCTACCAGGGCGCCCGCTCGGCCGGCACCGGCATGATCCTCACCTCCGACGGCATGATCCTCACCAACAACCACGTCGTCGAGGGCGCCACCGCGATCTCGGTCACGGTGGAGTCGACGGGCCGCAGCTACACCGCCCGCGTCGTCGGCACCGACGCGACGAACGACGTCGCCGTCCTGCAGATGGAGGACGCCTCCGGCCTCACCCCCGCCTCGCTCGACACGGACGGGGTCGCTGTGGGCGACACCGTGACCGCCGTCGGCAACGCGGGAGGGACGGGCGACCTGGTCGCCGCCACCGGCACGGTCACCGGTCTCGATCAGCAGATCACGACCCGCTCCGAGTCGGGGATCTCCGCCGAGACGCTGACCGGGCTGATCCAGACGGACGCAGACATCGTCTCCGGCGACTCCGGCGGCCCGCTCGTTGACTCCGCCGGCCGCGTCGTGGGGATGGACACCGCCGCCTCCAGCGGGACGGCCGACATCACCGGCTTCGCGATCCCGATCTCGAAGGCCCTGGACATCGTCGCCACCATCGAGGCGGGCGCCGACACGGCCACCGTCGAGATCGGCTATCCGGCCTTCCTCGGCGTCTCCCTCTCCTCCGGCACCGCGTCGCCGACTTCACGCGCGCTCGCGACCACCGCATCCGGCGCCGTGATCGGCGGAGTCGTCGAGGGCGGGCCGGCCGCGCAGGCGGGCCTCGAGGCGGGGGACGTCGTCACCGCGGTCGACGGGGTCGCCGTCGCCTCGGCCGACCAGCTGTCCGCCTCGCTCGCGCAGCGCGAGCCCGGGGAGTCGGTGACGATCTCGTGGACCGACTCCGCGGGCGCCGCCCGCTCCGCCCAGGTTGTGCTGGTCGAGGGTCCGGTCGCCTGATCGGAGCCTCCGCGTGGCCGCCGGAGCGTTCCCGGCCGTTCACCCGGACGAGCGCGCCACGCCGCCCGTTGTTTTGATCCGCTCAAGACAACTCGGGTAGTGTCCTCGGCATGACGACAGTGGACGAGCGGCTCCGAGCCTCCGGGCTCAAGGTCACCGCCACCCGGCGCGCGGTGCTCCTCGCTCTCGAGGAGCACCCGCACTCCGGGGTGGACGCGGTCCTGGCCCGAGTGCGCGAGGGCCTCCCCGAGGCTTCGGCCCAGGCGGTCTACGGAGTGCTCTCGGCGTTCACCGACGCCGGGATCGTCCGCCGCATCGAGCCGGAGGGCCACCCCCGCCGGTTCGAGCTGCGGGTCGGCGACAACCACCACCACGTGGTGTGCCGGCGCTGCGGGGCCGTGGCCGACGTCGACTGCGTCGTCGGGGAGGCGCCGTGCCTGCATCCGCAGACCGCGAGCGGCTTCGCCGTGGACACCGCCGACGTCACGTTCTGGGGCACCTGCCCCGACTGCCTGGCCCTGGCCCACTGACCGACATCCGCTACACCGCAGCGGCGGGCTCCGTGCCCCTCGCCGACAGGAGGAACATGACCGAGGAACGATTCACCACCACGAACTCCGGAGCACCGGTCGCGAGTGACGACCACTCGCTGAGCGTCGGAGCCGACGGACCCCTCGCGCTCCACGACCACTACCTCGTCGAGAAGCTGGCCCAGTTCAACCGTGAGCGCATTCCGGAGCGGGTCGTCCACGCCAAGGGCGGCGGAGCCTTCGGACGCTTCACCACCACCGCCGACGTCAGCGCCTACACGCGTGCCGCGCTCTTCCAGCCCGGAGTCGAGACCGAGATGCTCGCGCGGTTCTCCACTGTCGCCGGCGAGCAGGGCTCGCCCGACACCTGGCGCGACCCCCGCGGCTTCGCGCTGAAGTTCTACACGAGCGAGGGCAACTACGACCTCGTCGGCAACAACACCCCCGTCTTCTTCATCCGCGACGGCATCAAGTTCCCCGACTTCATCCGCTCGCAGAAGCGCCTGCCCGGCAGCCACCTGCGCGACCACGACATGCAGTGGGACTTCTGGACCCTCTCGCCCGAGTCGGCCCACCAGGTCACATGGCTCATGGGCGACCGCGGCCTCCCCTCCTCGTGGCGGCACATGGACGGCTTCGGCTCGCACACCTACCAGTGGATCAACGCCGCCGGCGAGCGCTTCTGGGTCAAGTACCACTTCAAGACCGATCAGGGCGTCGAGATCCTGAGCCAGGAGCAGGCCGACCAGATCGCCGGTGAGGACGCGGACTTCCACATCCGCGACCTGTCCTCCGCCATCGACCGCGGCGACTTCCCCTCGTGGACGCTGTCCGTGCAGGTCATGCCGTACGAGGACGCGAAGAGCTACCGGTTCAACCCGTTCGACCTCACCAAGGTCTGGCCCCACGCGGACTACCCGCTGATCCAGGTCGGCACCATGACGCTCGACAGGAACCCCGAGAACTACTTCGCGCAGATCGAGCAGGCGGCGTTCGCCCCCTCGAACTTCGTGCCCGGGATCGCGGCAAGCCCCGACAAGATGCTCCTCGCGCGCATCTTCAGCTACGCCGACGCGCACCGCTACCGCGTGGGGACCAACCACGCGCAGCTGCCGGTGAACGCGCCGAAGTCGCCGGTGCACTCGTACTCGAAGGACGGCCCCATGCGGTTCGACTTCCAGAAGTCCGAGGTGCCCGTCTACGCGCCGAACACGATGGGCGGCGCCCACGCCGATCCCGCCCGGGCGGCGGAGTCGGCCGGCTGGGAGACCGACGGCGAGCTGACGCGCGCCGCGGCGACCCTCCACCCGGAGGACGACGACTTCGGTCAGGCGGGGACGCTCTACCGCGAGGTCCTCGACGACGACGCGCGCGCCCGCCTGGTCGCGAACATCGCCGGCCACGTGTCGAAGGTCACCCGTCCGGAGCTGCGGCAGCGCGTGCTCCAGTACTGGGCGAACGTCGACTCGTCGCTCTCGCAGCGCGTCGCCGAGGCGCTCGAGCCCTCGGCTCCCGGTGCGGACGTCTCCCCCGAGGCGGTCGGCATCGGGGCGTAGTCCCGGCATCCCCTCGAGGAGCGCGCGGTACCGGAGCGATCCGGGCCGCGCGCTCCTCGTCGTTTCCGGGGAGGGTCCTTCCACTCGGTGGAGTCGGATCCCGCGCGCGCGGGTGCCCGCCTCGGTCCGATGCAGCCGGCTCGGACCCCGGATCCGCCCGCGGAACCGGGCGCCGACGGGGAGGACCCCTGATCCCGACACGCCCGGGATGTGCGATTTCGGCCCGTCGTTTGACAGCACCGCGATCGCTGCGTAACTTATTCCGAGTCGCCACAAAGGCCGCAGGGAAACGGAAAGAGCAGCAGCTCCTACGTCCCGGCCTCAATCGGGACCATCCACTCGGCAAGACAGCTTTTCGGAGCAGGTCTGCCGCACGGATGTAAAGCCTTCGCAGGATTCCTCGGATCCAGCAACTTCGCCGCCCGGCGCAGGACTCAGGTCCTGAACCGAGCAACGTCGGAGCGCCTATGAGCGTGACGGCATCGCGAAGAAGCCGGATTTGACACGGCCTGCGGATGTGCTAACTTATACAAGTTGCCACGGCGACAGGGAGAAAGAAACTTCTCCTAGTCTACCGAGAAGACGCGTATGACGCAAGCAACATTATCTTCGATCACTTTCGTTGTGAAGCACCGTTCTGGTGTGGAGGCGGGATGTGTCCGATTCTTGAGAACTCAACAGCGTGCACTATGTTCAATGCCAATTTTATACCCCGGCCTTGATCTTCGGATCGGGTTGGGATTCCTTTGGA
>NZ_PSUB01000039.1:0-556 GCF_002931595.1 Rathayibacter sp. AY2B9 | reverse complement strand
ATGCAGGGGTGAGCACAGTCCCCGGCACCGCCGATCCGCCCCCCGCGCCCGAGAACCGCTTCGTGCTCTGGCTGCACGGCCTCGACCTGCCCCGCCGTCCCGGCTGGATCGGCGGCGTCTGCGCGGGGATCGCCGACCGGCTCGGCATCGACCCGCTGATCGTGCGCGGGATCGTGCTCGTCGTCGCGGTGCTGGGCGGGCCCGCGCTCCTCCTCTACGCCGCGGCCTGGCTGCTGCTGCCCGACCAGGACGGCGCCCTGCCGGTGGAGCGGCTGCTCCGAGGCTCGCTCGACCGGGTGCACGCCGGGATCGGCGTCCTCGTGCTCGCCTCGATGCTGCCGGTGGCGCAGGGCTTCTGGTCGCTCGGCGGCGCGTACACCGGGGCGATGCCCTGGGCGCCCGCGACCGGGCGGACGCTGTGGTCGCTCGTGGTGCTCGGGCTGATCGTGGCCTTCGTGGTCTGGATCGTGCGGCGGAGCCGGCGATCGGACGACGCGGCCGCTCACCCGGCCCAGGGCTCCCCGTCCGCACACCCCTCCGCGACGCTCCCCCACCC
>NZ_PSUB01000010.1:0-119712 GCF_002931595.1 Rathayibacter sp. AY2B9 | reverse complement strand
TGGCGCGGACTGGACGTCGGCGGGGCGCTCACGTCTCCCGCGCCGCGTCAGCGGACCGCCTGACCGCTCCCGGTGTCGGAGGGGCGATCTACACTCGGACGGGCCATGGGCGGGTGCCTCCTCGATCGCGGCGGGGGAAGTGGAGCGGCCCCGGCGCCCGCACCGAGGTGCTGGGCTCCGGGGCCGCTCCGGCGTGCCGAGACTACGCGGAGAAGCGCGGGAAGGCGGAGCGACCCGCGTAGGTCGCCGCACCTCCCAGGATCTCCTCGATGCGCAGCAGCTGGTTGTACTTCGCGACGCGGTCCGAGCGGGCCGGGGCGCCGGTCTTGATCTGGCCGCCGTCCACCGCGACCGCGAGGTCGGCGATGGTGGTGTCCTCGGTCTCGCCGGAGCGGTGCGAGAGGATCGCGGTCATGCCGTTGCGCTGGGCGAGGGCCACGGCGTCGAGCGTCTCGGTGAGCGTGCCGATCTGGTTCACCTTGACCAGGATCGAGTTGCCGGCCTTCTCGGCGATGCCGCGGGCGAGCCGCACCGGGTTGGTGACGTACAGGTCGTCTCCGACGAGCTGCACCTTGTCGCCGATGGCCGCGGTGAGGTGGGTCCAGCCGGCCCAGTCGTCCTCGTCCAGCGGGTCCTCGATCGAGACCAGCGGGTAGTTGGCGACGAGGTCGGCGTAGTAGGAGGAGAGCTCCTCGGCCGAGAGCTTCTTGCCCTCGAACGTGTAGGCGCCGTCCTCGTAGAACTCCGAGGAGGCGACGTCGAGCGCGAGCCCGATGTCCTTGCCGGGGGTGAATCCGGCGGCCTCGACGGCCTTGAGGATGAAGTCGAGCGCCTCGCGGTTGGTGGGCAGGTCGGGGGCGAAGCCGCCCTCGTCGCCGAGGCCGGTGGCGAAGCCGGCCTTCTTCAGCTGCGCCTTGAGCGCGTGGTAGATCTCGACGCCCCAGCGCAGGCCCTCGGAGAAGGACTCGGCGCCGAGCGGGACGGCCATGAACTCCTGGATGTCGACGCCGGTGTCGGCGTGCGCGCCTCCGTTGATGATGTTCATCAGCGGCACGGGCAGGGTGTGCGCGTTCGGGCCGCCGACGTAGCGGAACAGGTCGAGGTCCGACGACTGCGCGGCGGCCTTGGCCACGGCGAGGCTGACGCCGAGGATCGCGTTCGCGCCCAGGCGGGACTTGTTCTCGGTGCCGTCGAGCTCGATCAGCTCGGCGTCGACGAGGCGCTGGTCGGTGGCGTCGAAGCCCTCGATGGCCGGGCCGATCTCGTCGATGACGGCGTCGACGGCCTTCTGCACGCCCTTGCCGAGGTAGCGGTCGGAGTCGCCGTCGCGGAGTTCGTACGCCTCGAACGCGCCGGTGGAGGCGCCGGACGGGACGGCCGCTCGCGAGGACGCGCCGTCCTCGAGCAGGACCTCGACCTCGACCGTGGGGTTGCCACGGGAGTCCAGAATTTCTCGGGCGACGACTGCCTCGATAAGGGCCACAACTATCTCCTCTTGACGGGTGGGCTCCCGGAGACGGGAGCGGTCGGGAAGGAGTCTACTGACCGCCTCCGAAGCGCAGGAGACCGCGGCCGGTCGTAGACTCCCAGGGCCCGATCGCCGGACGGCCCGGGCGCACCCGCCGACCCGGAGGTTCCCCGTGACCACGACCGCCGCCGACCACGTCGACCGTCTCACCGCCGTCGTCCCGGACTTCCCGAGCCCGGGCATCCTGTTCCGCGACCTCACGCCGGTCTTCGGCGACGGCGAGGCCCTGCGGGCGGTGGCCGACGCGCTGATCGAGCCCTACCGCGGCCGGATCGACGCGATCGCGGGCGTGGAGGCGCGCGGCTTCCTGCTCGCCGCAGCGGCCGCCTACTCGGCGGGTCTCGGCGTCGTCACCATCCGCAAGCCCGGCAAGCTCCCGCGGGCCGTGCTGCGCGAGCAGGCGACCCTCGAGTACGGCGAGACGATGCTGGAGGTGCACGAGGACGCGGCGCCCCGCGGCTCGCGGCTGCTGCTGGTCGACGACGTGCTGGCGACCGGGGGCACGCTCGACGCGAGCCGCCGCCTGATCGAGCGCGCAGGGTGGAGCCTCGAGGGGATCGCGGTGGTCATGGAGCTCGACGGGCTCGGCGGCCGCGAGGTGCTGGCCGGCCACCGCGTCGACGCGATCGTCACCGTCTGACCCGGCCCCGTCGCTCCGCTCCCCCTGCCCTCCCCCTTCCCGCGAGACACCACCGGGGTATGCGACCCACCGGGCGGGCCGCACTCGAGTGGCGTCCCGCGGAAGGGGGAAGCGACGGGGTCAGGTGAGGGAGAGGGACATCCGGGAGAGGACGAAGGTCTCGAGCACCTGCACGAGCATGTAGAGCACGAGCGAGACGCCGGTCACGAGCACGACCGCCGACCAGACGTCCGCGAACCGGGCCTGGGCGGACCAGGCGTTGATCGCCCCGCCGATGCCCGCGCCGGTGGAGAGCCACTCGGCGAGCAGCGCGCCCGTGATCGCTCCGGGCACCGAGATGCGGATCGCGGCGAAGAGCGAGGGCAGCGAGCCGGGGATGGCCACCTTGCGGATCGCGGTGAGAGTGCTGCCGCCGTAGACCGCGACCACGTCGAGCATCTGCGGGGAGGCGTTGTTGAGGCCGAAGGCGATCGTCACCAGCGCGGGGAACAGGACGACGATCCCGCCGATGACCGCGACCGAGGCGATCGAGCCGGTCCCGAAGACCAGGATGATCAGCGGCGCCATCGCGATCAGCGGCACCGAGCGCAGCAGCATCGCGAACGGCATCAGCGCGTGCTCGATGCCCTTCGACAGGCGGAACAGGATCGCGCCGAGGATCGCCACGACCAGGCCGGCCGCGAAGCCGATCAGTGCGTCGCCCATGGTCACGGCGAAGAGGCCGCCCAGCTCGGCGCGGTGCTCCGCGGCCTTCGCATCGGTCACCAGGTGCTGCCAGACGTCCCACGGGCCCTTGACCACGTAGGGCGAGACCCCGCTGAAGAGGACCACGCCGATCCAGATCGCCAGCACGATCACGATCGTCGACAGGGCGACGAGCAGGCTCTTGCGCAGGCTCTTGAGAGTCGCGCCGAGGGCGGCCGTGCGCAGCTGGCGCCGCAGCTCGTCGACCGCGAGGATCGACGTGGCCGTGGACTGCTCCGTGCGGTCGGGGACGGTGGTCGTCATGGTCATGCCCGCTTTCCGGAGGACCAGGGCGCGATGAGGCGCCCGATCAGTCCGACGATGCCGTAGCCGAGGAGCGCGACGCCCGCGCAGAGGAGGAAGAGCGCCCAGACGCGGGGCGAGTTCAGCGAGACCTGCGCCGCGACCAGGATCGGGCCCACGCCCGTCTCGATCTTGCCGAAGTACTCGCCGAGGATCGCGCCGAGGAAGGCCGCGGGCACCGCGATCTGCAGCGCCGACAGGATGTTGGGCAGCGCCGCGATCAGACGGACCTTGCGCAGCTGGGTGAAGCGCGAGCCCCCGTAGACCGTGACGACGTCGAGCGCCGCCTTGTCGGCCGCCTTCAGCCCGAGGAGGCTGCCGACGACCGTGGTGAAGAACACCGAGAGGCCGGCCAGGAAGATCGCCGTCGCGCTCGCCTTCCCGGGAGCGTCCGCACCACCGAGGATCAGCAGCACGATCGCTCCGATGGCGACGATCGGCACGCAGTAGGTGATGACCGCGAGCTGCGAGACGACCCCCTCCAGCCAGGGCAGGACCAGCACGAGCGCCGAGAGCACCAGCGCGAGGAGGTTGCCCCAGAAGTAGCCGACGGCCGCCTCGCCGATCGTGACGGAGAAGTTGCGCCAGTAGAAGCCGGCGCCGTCCTCCATCGCGGTCTGCACGACCTGCACGGGAGTGGGGACGGGCGCGTAGGTCGCGGCGCCGGTGGGCGCGGTGACGAGCGCCACGATCCACCAGACGGCGACGATCGCGGCGACGCCGATCAGCCCGGTGAGCCACGGAGGCAGGGACAGGGCGCGGCGCGGGGCCGCGGGGAGCGTGGTGGCCACGATGCCTCCTAGACGCGGTCGTCCGCGGCCGCGCCGCCGTCGCCGAACAGCAGCTCGGAGGCCTGGTCGACGTAGGCGTGGAACTCGGGGGTGCGCTGCATCTCGGGGGTGCGCGGGCGGGGGAGGTCGATGTCGATGATCTCCTTCACCCGTCCCGGGCGCGGGCTCATCACCGCGACGCGGTCCGAGAGGAAGATCGCCTCCGAGATGCCGTGCGTGACGAGGAGCGTCGTGGCGGGCTTCTCGGTCCAGATCCGCAGCAGCTCGAGGTTGAGCTTCTGCCGCGTCATGTCGTCGAGGGCGCCGAACGGCTCGTCGAGCAGCAGGACCTCGGGCTTGAGGATCAGGCACCGGGCGATCGACACGCGCTGGCGCATGCCGCCCGAGAGCTGGGCCGGCTTGGCCTTCTCGAACCCGCGGAGGCCGACGAGGTCGATCAGCTCGTCGATGTAGGACTGGTCGACGCTCTTGCCCGCGATCTCGAACGGCAGGCGGATGTTCGCCATGACGCTGCGCCACGGCAGGAGCGCGTGGTCCTGGAAGGCGATGCCGAGCTTGTTGTCGCGGCGCAGCTCCTGGGGAGTGCGGCCGTCGACCCGGATGGAGCCGGACGTCGGCTCCTCCAGTCCCGCGAGGATGCGCAGGATGGTCGACTTGCCGCACCCCGACGGGCCGAGCAGGGCGAGGAAGCTGCCCTGGTCGGTGTGGAGATCGGTGTCCTGCAGCGCCGCGACGCTGCGCGAGCCCATCCGGAACGTCTTCGACAGGCCGTGGATCTGGATGCCGGTGCCGCCGGCACCCTGGTCGCGCAGGGTGCCGGCGTCGGTCGTGTCGGTCACGAGTGGTGCCCTTCGTGGATCAGGATCAGGCCGCGTACTTCATCAGCTCGGGGTTCTCCTCGTAGACCTCGTCCAGGAGGGTCAGATCGAAGAGGTCCTCGGCCGTGACGTCGATCCCGGCGCCCGCGAGGGACGCGATGGTCTCGGACTGCAGCGTCTCGGAGATGGTGAAGAGGCCGTTCGAGACCGTCTCGTCCGAGACGACCAGCTCCTCGGCCTGGATGGTGGCGCCCTTCTTGGAGGACTCCTCGTTGAGGCCGAGGTCCTTGCCGTAGTTCTCGACGGCGAGCATCGCGCCCGCCTCCGGGTCGTTGACGGCGTCGGTCCAGCCCTTGATCTCGGCGACGAGGAACGCCTTCAGAGCGTCGCGCTTCTCGGCGATCGCCTGCTCCGACACCGAGAAGGTCTCGGCGACGAAGGGGAGGCCGTTGTCGGCGAAGGGCAGGTTGACGACCTCGTAGCCCTCGGCCGCGACCGTGATGGCCTCGTTCGTCAGGTAGGCGATGAAGCCGTCGACGGTGCCGTTGACGAGCACGGAGGGGTCGTACTCGACGGGGACGACCGTGAGGTCGGACTCGGAGAGGCCGTTCGCGGCGAGCAGCGCCTGGAACAGGGAGGTGTTCGAGGCCTGGACGCCGATCTTCTTCCCGGCGAGGTCGGCCGGAGTGGCGATGTTGCCGGCGGTCTTGATCGAGAGGACCGTGAAGGGGTTCTTCTGGTAGGTCGCGCCGATGATCTTGAGCGGGGCCTCCTGCTGGGCGATCGCGGTGCCGATCGAGACGGCGTCGCTGAGCGCGACGTCCGCGCTGCCCGAGAGGAGCTCGGCCACGCCCGTCGAGGGGCCGGGGGTGAGCGTCACTCCCGCGAGGCCGGCCTCGGTGAAGTAGCCCTTCGAGTCGGCGAAGAACTCGCCCGCGAACTCCTCGTTCTTGATCCAGGAGAGCTGCACCTTGAGGGTGCCGAGGTCGCCGCCGTCCGCGGCGGACGCGCCGGAGGAGTCGGAGGCGCAGGAGGCGAGGACGGAGGCGCCGCCGATCGCGAGGCCGGCGACACCCGCCAGGCGGAGGAGGCTGCGGCGGTCGAAGGCCGGGAGGGAACGGAGGGGCGACAGGGTCAAGGGGACTCCTCGGGTGGGGATCGTCAGGGCTGCTGCGGTGCGGTGCGCGGGGTCGCGACGGGGTGCCCGTGCAGGCGCGCCAAGCCGCGCCGATCGGGTGCCTCGACGCTATCCGGGGGAGATTTCTCGGGTGTGTCCGCAGATTTCGCGGGTATTAAGGCTCTCACGGATCCGACAAGGATCCGACCAGATCGACATGATCCGCTGACGGATCATCTGAGACCCTGTTCAGGCCTCACAGGACGGCCCCGGCCCCTCCCACGGGCGCGGCTCAGCGCAGGCAGCCGGCGTCGCTCACCCGGCGCCGCCGGCGCGGATCAGCCGAGGTCCTTGAAGGAGAGGTCGGCGGCGGAGGCGGCGTCCCGCGGAACGAGCGCGAAGCGCGTGAAGCCCGCGGCGGCCGCGCGGTCCAGCAGCGGGGTGAGGTTCTTCGCCCGGCGCTCGAGGCGCACGCGCGAGCCCCGGGCGATCAGCTCCTGCTTGAGCGCGAGCAGCAGCTCGGGCGCCGCGTCGCGCTCGTGGACGAGGACGACGGCGTCGGGACGCTCGACGACGGCACCGCCGATCAGCTCGACGATCCGCTCGAAGCCGATCGAGAAGCCGCAGGCCGGCACGTCCTGACCGAGGAAGCGGCCGATCATCCCGTCGTACCGCCCGCCTCCGCCGACCGAGGAGCCCGAGGACGGGTGCGCGATCTCGAAGATCGTGCCGGTGTAGTAGCCCATGCCCCGCACGAGCGTCGGGTCGAAGCGGAGCGAGACGCCGGCGGGCAGCGAGCGCAGCGACCGGGCCAGCGTCTCGAGCGCGAGCACCGCCTCCGGGTCGATGCCCTCGGGCAGCACGTCGAGGATCGCGGACTGCTCGAGCGCCACTCCCCCGGCGGCGACCGCCTCCTCGATCCGCGCGAGGTAGCCCCCGAGGACCGCGGCCGCGTCCGGCCCGTCGGCCTCGAGCTCGGCGACGACCCCGGTGGCGCCGATCTTGTCGAGCTTGTCGATCGAGATCAGCGCCGGGCCGAAGCGCTCGGGGGCGAAGCCGCAGTGCTCGAGGATCCCGGTGAGGATGCGGCGGTCGTTGATCCGGATGGTGCAGTCCTCGAGGCCCAGCGCGTCGAGCGCCGCCGCGGTCGCCGTGATGAGCTCGACCTCGGCCAGCTGCCCGGGCTCGCCGATGATGTCGATGTCGCACTGCACGAACTGGCGGTACCGCCCCTTCTGCGGGCGCTCGGCGCGCCACACCGGCGCGATCTGCACCGAGCGGAAGACGGCCGGCAGCTCGGCGCGGTGCGAGGCGTAGAAGCGGGCGAGCGGCACCGTGAGGTCGAAGCGCAGGCCGAGGTCGGCGAGGGCGGACGCGTCGTCGACCGCCGCGAGGTCGTCGCGGGTGAGCCCGCGGCGCAGGACGCTGAAGGCGAGCTTCTCGTTGTCGCCGCCGAGCCCGGAGTGGAGGCGGTCGAAGTCCTCGATCACGGGCGTCTCGATCTCGTCGAACCCGTGGGAGGCGTACACGCGGCGGATGACGCCGAGCGCGTGCTCGCGCTTCGCCTTGTCGGCGGGGAGGAAGTCGCGCATGCCGCGGGGCGGGGTGATCGGGGAGGCCATGACGGCGATTCTCCCAGATCGGCCGGGGCGGGCCGGCGGGCGCCTCAGTCCGCGCGCCGCTCCTGCTCCACCGCGCGGATCTCATCCTGCAGGTCGCGCGTCGCGGTGCGGAGCGCACGCTCGGCGTCGAGCCCCTGGGCGCGGGCGGAGGCGACGATGGCCAGCAGCAGCGGGCCGAGGTCCTCCTCCGACTCGATGGGCAGGGGGCCCTGGCCGGCGTCCACGACGCCCAGCGAGGTCGCCTTGCCGATCACCTTGTCGGCGAGCGCGAGAGCCGGCATGCCCTGCGGGATCCCGTCGAGCACGCTCGTGCGGTGCGGCTTCTCGGTGCGCTTGAGCTCGTCCCACACCGCGATGACGTCGTCGGCCGTCTCGGCCGTGGCGTCGCCGAACACGTGCGGGTGGCGGCCGATCATCTTGGCGTTCATGTGCGCCGCGACGTCCTCGATGGTGAAGGGCTCGGCGCTCTCGGCCGCCAGGTCGGCGTGGAAGAGCACCTGGTAGAGGACGTCGCCGAGCTCCTCGATCAGGTCGGCCCGGTCCCCCGCCTCGATGGCGTCGACGAGCTCGTGCGACTCCTCGATCAGGTAGCGCACGAGCGACTCGTGGGTCTGCTCGGCGTCCCATGGGCAGCCGCCCGGGGCGCGGAGGACGTGGACGGTGCGGATGAGCTCGTCGAGCCGGGGATGCGCGGTCACCCCGCCATCCTCGCATCCGGTCCGGCCGCCTCCGCGGACATCCGGGCGGCGCGGGCGCCCGGGAGCCTCAGGCCCGCGCGAGACGCCGCCGCGCGACGAGGAGGCAGCCGCCGGCGACGAGCGGCACCGCGGCGAGGAGCCCGGGCGACGCCGCGACGGACACCGCGGTCGAGGCGCTGACCAGTGCACCCGCCAGGTTCCAGAGGACCACCGCGACTCCCGCGCCGTCCCCGATCGGGAGCGGCACCGGGCTGAGCAGCTGCGGCGGCAGCGGACCCCGGGTCGCGTCCATCGCCCGCGCGGCGACGGCGGCGACGGCGGTCGCGGCGGCCACCGGCACCGCCGCGCCCGGGAGCAGCAGCGAGGCGGCGAGGGCGCCGAGCATCGCGACTCCGACCGCGAGCACCAGCGGGAGGACGGCGTGCAGGAGGAGCAGCTCGAACGGGCCGGGGGCGAGGAGCGCCGGCTGTCCCGCGGTCGCGGCGGCGTGACGGAAGCCGTCGCTCCAGACGCCGGCGCCGAGGTAGGCGAGCACGCCCGCCGCGGCGGCCGGGAGCGCGAGGAGGGAGGACGGCACGACCGCGGCGAGCACGGCGGCGGCGCCGGCAACGGCCAGGAGGACGACCGCGACCGCCGAGCGGCCGGGAGTGCGCAGCGCGCCGATCGCGTCGCGCACCGGCACCGCGAGGGCGAACGGGGAGAGGCGGACCGCTCGGAGCCCCCGCCCGATCGCCGGGAGGGCGCGGTACCCGTCGAGCGACTCGGCGAGGTCGCCCGTCGCTCCGAGCCGGGCGGTCGCCGACCACTGCCGGGCCATGGCGAGGAGCCGAGGTCCGCGCGCGGCGTCGAGCAGCCGGGGCGCCGCGGCCAGGAGGACCGCGGCCGACGCGAGCAGCACGGTCGCGGCGCGCACCTCCTCCGCTCCGCTCACGGTTGACGCGAGGAGGCCGCCCGGCGTGGGCGCACCGGGCACGAGGGCCCCGAGGACCGCGAGGGAGGCGAGGAGGCCCGCCGCGAGCGCGGGGAGGCGCGAGGGCAGGCACTGACCGGCGAGCCAGGCGACGGCGAGGAGGCCGGCGAACGCGGCGCCGCCGACGACGGCCGCGAGGAGCGGCGCGGAGGCGGCGACGGCGAGGAGCGACGCGACGGCGGAGCAGCACGCCACGAGACCGGCCGACGCCCGGACCACGGGTCGGCGGAGCACCGACCAGCGGCGCAGATCGGTCGCGAGCAGCACGGCCGTGGTGTGCGGCTCGCCCACCGCGGGTCCGCGCACCCGGCCCAGGAGCACGGCGGCGGGCAGGGCGAGACCCGCGGCGAGGGCGATCAGCGGCTCCGGCGCGGCTCCCGCCTCGGCGGCGAGGAGCGCGAGGGCCCGGGCGACGGGGAGGACGACGACGAGGACGGTCATCGCGGCGAGGTAGCCCGCGTAGGCGCGCGGACTCGGCGGAGCCGCGGCGCGGTGCCGGTGCAGAGCCCGCACCTCGGCGACGCGGGCCCCCTCCGCGCGCGTCACGCCCGCTCCAGCTCGACGACCCGCGCGCCCAGACCCTCGATCAGCACGGGGCTGTGGGTCGCGACGACGAGTGCCCGGGACGCGGCTGCGCGCCGCAGGACCTCCGCGACCAGCGGCACCCGCTCGACGTCGAGCCGCTGCTCCGGCTCGTCGAGCAGCAGCACCGCGGAGGGACGGGCCAGCACGAGCGCGAGGGAGAACAGCTGCGTCTGCCCGGAGGAGAGCTCGTGCGGGAAGCGGCGGGCGAGCGGAGCGAGCGCGAGCGCGTCGAGACCAGCTGCGGCCTCGCGGCGGGCGTCGGCGACCGGCGCCCCCCACGAGACGGCCACCATCGCGAAGTGCTCCTCGAGGGTCAGATCCCGCTCGAAGGGCGGGGTGCCGATCAGGGCGGCGACGGCGCGGCGGTGGGCGGCGGAGCGCTCCTCCGGGGCGCGCCCGGCCACCGCCACGACTCCCTCGCTCGGAGCGGTGAGGCCGGCGATCACCCGCAGGAGCGTGGTCTTGCCGGTGCCGTTGCGGCCCGTCACCGCGACGCGCTCCCCCGCCTCCACCTCGAGCGAGCACGGCGCGAGCAGCTCGACGCCCGAGGCGCGCACCGCGACCCCGCGGACGGCGACCAGCGGGCCGGCGAGCGGCTCCGGCTCTCGAGGACGTCGGGCGGCGAGGAGCGGCATGCCCTCCATCCTGCCAGCGGGCCCTCCCGCAGCGGCGACGGCCGCCTGAGCGGGGCGGCGCGCCTCCGGGGAGCGCCGCCCCGAGGACCTCAGACGGTGACCGGCTCCGGGAACAGCGAGTCCAGGAGCGACGCCACCCACTGGATGAGCGCCCGGTCGCCGAGCGGGACGCCGTCGAGCACGGGCATCGGCACGACGACCGCGTCGGCCTGCTGCAGGTACTTCGCGGTCGGGTACATCCGGCGCAGGCGCACCTGGATCGAGTCGGGCAGATGAGCGGGAGCCACGCGGACGTTCGAGCCCATCGCGACCACGTCGCTCAGGCCCGCCTTCTGTGCGCGCATCCGCAGCCTCGACACCAGGATGAGGTTCTCGACCGCCTCGGGCAGCTCGCCGTAGCGGTCGGTCAGCTCCTCGACCACGAGGTCGATGCTCCCCTCCTTCGCCGTCGGCGACGACGCGGCCGACAGCTTCTGGTACGCCTCCAGGCGCAGCCGCTCGCTGTCGACGTACTCCTCCGGGATGCGCGCGTCGACGGGCAGCTCGAGCCGCAGCTCCGTCTGCCCCTCGGCGACCTCGCCGCGGAAGGTGTCGACGGCCTCGCCGATCATCCGCAGGTAGAGGTCGAATCCCACGCCCTGGATGTGCCCGGACTGCTCGCCGCCGAGGAGGTTGCCCGCACCGCGGATCTCGAGGTCCTTCAGCGCGATCTGCATGCCGCCGCCGAGGTCCGAGTTGGCGGCCAGGGTCTGCAGCCGGTCGTGCGCGGTCTCGCTCAGCGGCTTCGTCTCGTCGTAGAGGAGGTAGGCGTAGGCGCGCTCGCGGCCGCGGCCGACCCGCCCGCGCAGCTGGTGCAGCTGCGAGAGACCGTACTTGTCGGCGCGGTCGACGATCAGCGTGTTCGCGTTCGGGATGTCGAGGCCGGTCTCGACGATCGTCGTCGACACCAGGACGTCGAACTTGCGCTCCCAGAAGTCGACGATGATCCGCTCGAGCTGCGACTCGCTGAGCTTGCCGTGCGCGACCGCGATCCGCGCCTCGGGAACCAGCTCGGCGAGCTGCGAGGCGACGCGGTTGATCGTCGAGACGCGGTTGTGAACGAAGAACACCTGGCCCTCGCGCAGGAGCTCCCGGCGGATCGCGGCCGACACCTGCTTCTCGGAGTAGGGGCCGACGAAGGTGAGGATCGGGTGGCGCTCCTCCGGCGGGGTCGCGAGGGTCGACATCTCGCGGATGCCGGTCACTGCCATCTCGAGCGTCCGCGGGATGGGCGTGGCGCTCATCGAGAGGATGTCGACGTTCTTCTTCAGCGCCTTGAGCTTGTCCTTGTGCTCGACGCCGAAACGCTGCTCCTCGTCGATCACGAGCAGGCCGAGGTCCTTGAAGACGATGTTGTCGCTGAGGAGCCGGTGGGTCGCGATGACCATGTCGACGGTGCCGTCGGCCAGGCCCTCGATCGTCTCCTTCGACTCCTTCGCGCTCTGGAACCGGCTGAGCGCCCGCAGGTGGACGGGGAAGCCGGCGAAGCGCTCCTGGAACGTCTCGAGGTGCTGGCGGACGAGCAGCGTGGTCGGCACGAGCATCGCGACCTGCTTGCCGTCCTGGATCGCCTTGAACGCGGCGCGCACGGCGACCTCGGTCTTGCCGAAGCCGACGTCGCCCGAGAGCAGACGGTCCATCGGGATCGGCCGCTCCATGTCGGCCTTGACCTCGTCGATGACGGTGAGCTGGTCGGGGGTCTCGGCGAACGGGAACGCCTCCTCCAGCTCGCGCTGCCAGGGGGTGTCCGGCGGGAACGCGTGCCCGCGGGAGGCCATCCGGGCGGAGTAGAGCTTCACGAGCTCGACCGCGATGTCGCGGACCGCGCGGCGGGCCTTGCTCTTGGCCTGCGCCCAGTCGCTCCCGCCCATCTTGCTCAGCGCCGGAGCCTCGCCGCCGACGTAGCGGGAGAGCAGGTCGAGCTGGTCCGTGGGGACGAGCAGCTTGTCGCCCGGGAAGCCGCGCTTGCTGGGGGCGTACTCGAGCACCAGGTACTCGCGGCGGGTCTTGATCGCGTTGCGGCCCCCGCTGGAGACCTCGCGCTGCGAGAGCTCCACGAACCGGCCGATGCCGTGCGTGGCGTGCACCACGAAGTCGCCGGGGGTGAGCTGCAGCGGGTCGACGACGTTCTTGCGGCGCGAGGCGAGCTTCTTCACCGCTCGGGAGTCGTAGCCGACGGTGCGGCCGTAGAACTCCGTGTCGGTGAGCAGGGCGAGCTTCGCCTCCTCCACCTCGAAGCCGTGATCGACGGAGGCCTGGACCACGTAGGCCAGACCCGTCTCGAGCCCTGCGGGGAGGTCGGCGACGATGCGGGCGGCGACCTCGTGCTCGGCGAGGACCTGGTCGGTGCGCTCGACCGTGCCGGTGCCGGGCGCGGTCAGGACCACGGTCCAGCCGTCGGCCAGGCGCGCGCGGACGTGGGCGAGGGCGCCCTCGACGCTCGCTCCGAATCCGGGGACCGGCTCGCCCTCGACGCGGACGGCGAGGATCTCGTCGATCCCGAGCTCCTCCGGCAGCACCTCGGCCTCGCCCGCGGCGGGGCCCTGGCGGAACGTGCTCATCGTCCACCAGGGGTGGTCGGGAGCGTCGGCGCCCGGGGCGCTGAGCTTCACGGAGTCGCGGAGCGCGCCGAGCGAGATGAACTCGCCCGAGGCGAGATCGATGGGGGCCTCGGCGCCGGCGGTCGCCGCGCTCCAGGCCGCCTGCAGGAACTCGCGGTTCGTCTCGGCGAGGCTGATCGCCCGCGTCGCCACGCGCTCGGGGGCGAGGACAGCGACGGCCGCCCCCTCGGGGAGGTAGTGCGAGATCGGGACCAGCCGCTCCAGCAGCGCGGGGGCGAGCGACTCCATCCCCTCGACCGGGATGCCCTCGGCGATCTTGGCGAGCATCGCCGACAGGCTCGGGAACTCGTGCAGCATCTCGCGGGCCCGCTGCCGCACCGCCGGCACCAGCAGCAGCTCGCGGCTCGGCGGGAGGACCACCGAGTCGGCCTCGCCCGGGAGCGAGCGCTGATCCGCCACGGAGAAGCCGCGGATGGAGTCGACCTCGTCGCCGAAGAAGTCCACTCGGCTCGGATGCTCGGCCACCGCGGGGAAGACGTCGAGGATGCCGCCGCGCACGGCGAACTCGCCGCGGCGCGTGACCATGTCGACCCGGGCGTAGGCCAGGTCGACCAGCTCGGCCGAGATGCGGCTGAGGTCGTAGCCGCGGGCGCCCTTCACGAGTCGGATCGGCTCGATGTCGGCGAGGTTGTCGGCGACCGGCTGCAGCGCCGCGCGCACGGAGGCGACCACCACGAGGGGCCGCTCGCCGGACCACTGCTTCATCCGCCGCAGCGCGTCCAGGCGCCGCCCCACGATCTCGGCGCTCGGGCTGAGGCGCTCGTGCGGCAGCGTCTCCCACGCGGGGAACTCGACGACGTCCGCATCCGGCAGCATGCAGCCGAGAGAGGCGCGCACGTTCTCGGAGTCGCGGCCCGTGGCCGTGACCACCAGCGCCGCCTGCGGGCGTCCCGCCTCCGCGCGCCTCTCGATCAGGCCCGCGAGCAGGGGGACCCGGAGGCCGTCGGCCACCGAGAAGTCGGCGTCCCGCACCGCGTACGCGAGAGCATCGTCGAACGTGGAGGCGCGCGACAGCGCCGAGATGATCTCGTTGAGGGGCACGGGTCCAGTTTACGGCCGCCCCGCGGGCCGACCGCCGAGGGAACCCCGAACCGTCGAGGGAGCCCGGGGCTGCGATCTCCCTCGCCGTCCGGGGTCCCCTCGGCGAAGGGCGGGTCAGGCGCTGGTGTGGAACTTCAGCTGGGCGGCGGAGAGGCCGGAGTCGGCGATGAGCTCGACGGCGTCGGCGGCGTCCGAGACCAGGATCGGGAGCGCCTCGCGCTCCGGGCCGGCGAAGTCCTTCAGCACGAAGTCGGCGGCCTGCTGGCGGCCCGGCGGGCGGCCGATGCCGACCCGCACGCGCAGGAACTCGGCTCCTCCGGTCGCCGCGAGGATGTCGCGGATGCCGTTGTGCCCCCCGTGACCACCGCCCTGCTTGAGGCGCAGGGTGTCGAAGGGGATGTCGAGCTCGTCGTGCACGACGATCAGGTGCGCCGGGTCGATCGAGTAGAAGTCGAGCAGCTGCGCCGTCGGCCCGCCGGAGAGGTTCATGAAGCTGTTGGGCTTGCCCAGCACGAGCTTCGGCCCGCCCGGGCGGAGGAAGCCCTCGGCGACCACGGCGTTGGCGCGGTTGTGCCGGCGGAACGAGCCGCCGATCCGCGTCGCGAGCTCGTCGAGCACCATCTGGCCGACGTTGTGCCGGTTGCGCGCGTACTGCGCTCCCGGGTTGCCCAGTCCGACGACCAGCCAGGTGTCACCCATGTCGTTCCTCTTCCTCGGGGGCGGCGGAGGGACTCCCCCGCCGGACGCGGAACGGGCCCGCCGCGGCTGCGAGCGGGCCCGTTCCCGGGGTGGTGCGGACTACTCCGCGGTCTCGGCGACGACGTCGCCCGAGGCCGGGGTCTCGTCGTCCTCGCCCAGGTCCTGCTCGACCTCGGCGGTGACGTTGACGATGAGCACCTCGGCGTCGGTGACCAGCGTGGCGCCCTCGGGGAGCGTGACGTCGGCGGCGGTGATCTGCGTGCCGGCCTCGAGGCCCTCGACGGAGACGACGATGTTCTGCGGGATGCGCGTGGCGTCGACCTCGAGCGAGAGGGTGTTCGACTCGATCGAGACGAGGGTGCCGGGAGCGGCGTCGCCCTCGACGTGCACGGGGATGTCCACCTCGACCTTCTCGCCCTTGTTGATGACGACGAGGTCGATGTGCTCGATGATCTGGCGCACCGGGTCGCGCTGGATGTCCTTCACCAGGGTGGTCTGCGCGGCGCCCTCGATGTCGAGCTCGAGGATCGCGTTCGCCTTGCGGGTGAGCAGGAGCACCTGGTGGCCCGGGAGGGTGAGGTGCTGGGGCTCGGTGCCGTGGCCGTAGAGGACCGCGGGGATCTTGTCCTGCGCGCGGATCTTGCGGGCGGCGCCCTTGCCGAACGAGGTGCGGACCTCGACGACGACCTTGTTGGTCAGTTCAGCCATGATGTTCTCCTTGGGCGGCGCGCACGCCACCGGATCGGGTCGTGGCCTGCGGCCACGGACGGTTTGTCGACTCGAACGCATGTCAGCGTGAGGAGAAGTCCGTGGCGCCCCGGGGGGGGCCTCGCCTGCTTCCACCGCGTCGATCACGGATGCACATGCATCCCTCGCCGAAGTTCAGCTGCCGATCCTACCCGGCATCGCGGCCGCCCGCCAGCAGGCGGTCGCGCCGCCGGACTCGGAGCCGGACGTCCAGGCGGACCGCCTACCGTGCGGGTATGACGAGCGACGACTTCGGCTCCTACGTCGAGAAGAACGGCTTCCACCGCGACACGAACTACATCCCGACGCGGATCACCGCCGACGGCCGCGACGGGTACCCGGTGGAGGCGGGGCGCTACCGCCTCGTCGTCTCCCGCGCCTGCCCGTGGGCGAACCGCGCCGTGATCGTGCGGCGCCTGCTCGGTCTCGAGGACGCCCTCTCGATGGGCATCTGCGGGCCCACCCACGACAAGCGCAGCTGGACCTTCGACCTCGACCCGGGCGGGGTCGACCCGGTGCTGGGCATCCCCCGCCTCCAGGACGCGTTCTTCGCCCGCTTCCCCGACTACCCGCGCGGGATCACCGTCCCGGCCCTCGTGGACATCCCGAGCGGCCAGGTCGTCACCAACGACTACCCGGTGATGACGCTCGACTTCTCCACCGAGTGGACCGCGTTCCACCGCGACGGCGCCCCCGACCTCTACCCCGAGGAGCACCGCGAGGAGATCGACGAGATCGCCGAGCTGGTCTTCCACGACGTGAACAACGGCGTCTACAAGTGCGGCTTCGCCGGGTCGCAGCGCTCCTACGACCGGGCCTACGACCGCCTCTGGGCGCGGCTGGACTGGCTGGAGGAGCGGCTGAGCACCCGCCGCTACCTGGTCGGCGACACCATCACCGAGGCGGACGTGCGGCTCTTCACGACGCTCGCCCGCTTCGACGCCGTCTACTACAGCCACTTCAAGGCCAACCGGAACCTGCTGTCGGCGATGCCCGCGCTCTGGGGCTACGCGCGCGACCTGTTCGCCACTCCGGGGTTCGGCGACACGATCGACTTCACCCACATCAAGTCGCACTACTACGAGGTGCAGCGGGACATCAATCCGACCGGCGTCGTCCCCAAGGGCCCGGACCTCTCCGGCTGGCTCGTCCCCTCGCACCGCGGGGAGCTCGGCGGCCGCCCGTTCGGCGACGGCACTCCCCCGCCGCCGCCGATCCCGTCGGAGCGCGTCCCCCTCGGCCACGGCGCCTGACCGGCTCCGGTCGCGGTCGTGCGGCGCGCGCAAGACCGTGCGCGCGCCGCACGACCGATGTGCAGCCGGGAGACGGCTCGGACCCGGGCTCCCCGGAGCGACCCGGGGCTAGCCTGGGCTCGCCCCTGAACGCGAACGTCGAGGAGAACCGTGTCTGACAAGCCCACCGCCACAGCCAACATCGGAGTCGTCGGTCTGGCGGTGATGGGCTCGAACCTCGCCCGCAACCTCGCCAGCCGCGAGGGCAACACGGTCGCGGTGTTCAACCGCTCCTACGGCCGCACCGAGACCCTCATCACGGAGCACCCGGAGGCGGGCTTCGTCGCGTCCGAGACCATCGAGGACTTCGCCGCCTCGCTCGCCACCCCGCGCACCGCGATCATCATGGTCCAGGCCGGCCGCGGCACCGACGCCGTGATCGAGCAGCTGACGAAGGTCTTCGAGCCCGGCGACATCATCGTCGACGGCGGCAACGCGCTCTTCACCGACACCATCCGCCGCGAGAAGGCCGTCCGCGAGACCGGCATCCACTTCGTCGGCACCGGCATCTCCGGCGGCGAGGAGGGCGCGCTCAAGGGCCCGTCGATCATGCCCGGCGGCTCGGTCGAGTCCTACAGGACCCTCGGCCCGATCCTCTCGTCGATCGCCGCGGTCGCCGAGGGCGAGCCCTGCGTCACCCACATCGGCACGGACGGCGCCGGCCACTTCGTCAAGATGATCCACAACGGCATCGAGTACGCCGACATGCAGCTCATCGCCGAGGCGTACGACCTGCTCCGCACCGTCGGCGGACACGAGCCCGCCGCCATCGCCGAGGTCTTCGACGCCTGGAACAAGGGCGACCTCGAGTCGTACCTCATCGAGATCACCGCCGAGGTGCTCCGCCAGGTCGACGCCGACACCGGCAATCCCTTCATCGACGTCGTCCTCGACCAGGCCGGCTCGAAGGGCACCGGCGTCTGGACCGTGCAGAACGCGCTCGACCTCGGCGTCCCCGTCGGCGGCATCGCCGAGGCCGTCTTCGCCCGCGCCGTGTCCTCCCACCCCGAGCAGCGCGAGGCCGTGCAGGCCCGCGTCACCTCGCGCCCGACCCCGGTCGAGAAGTACGAGGGCTTCGAGGACGACGTGCGCGCCGCGCTCTACGCCTCCAAGGTCGTCGCCTACTCGCAGGGCTTCGACGCGATCATCGCCGGGGCCGAGAAGTACGGCTGGGAGATCGACAAGGGAGCGGTCGCCAAGATCTGGCGCGCGGGCTGCATCATCCGCGCCCAGTTCCTCAACCGCATCGTCGACGCCTACGACGAGAACGCCGGCATCACGACCCTCCTCGAGGACCCGTACTTCGCCGAGGCCGTCGCCAACGGCGAGGCCGCCTGGCGCCGCATCGTCTCGACCGCTGCGCTCTCTGGCGTGCCGATCCCCGGTTTCGGCGCCGCGCTGTCGTACTACGACTCGCTCGCCTCCAAGCGCCTCCCGGCCGCTCTCGTGCAGGGCCAGCGCGACTTCTTCGGAGCGCACACCTACAAGCGCGTCGACAGGGAGGGCACCTTCCACACGCTGTGGTCGGGTGACCGCACCGAGGTCGAGCAGGACCCCTCCACGCACTGACCCGCGTCGCACGGGAAGGCGCCCCCGCCTGCAGGATCCACGGATCCTCGGGCGGGGGCGCCTTCCTCGTCGCGGAGGGAGCTCCCCTGTCGTCAGCGGAGCCGGGCGGTGGCGTCCGGCTCCCCGAGCGGGCGCTCGACGCCCGGGCCGGCTGACCCCTCAGCTCCGGAACGCCCGCGCGATCAGGAGCGCCGCCAGGAGCACCGCTGCGGCGGCCGCCGTGGCCGCCGGGAGGGCGAGCAGGAGCAGCAGCGAGACCGCGGCCGACGCGAGGGCCGGGCCGCTCGCCCCGGCAGCTCCGTGGTCGAGGCGCCGCACGATGGTCGCCACCAGCAGGGCGGCCACGGCGAAGGCGAGCAGCGCGTCGGCGTCGAGGATCACGACCGCGAGCACGGCGACCAGGCAGAGGACCAGCTGGGCCGCCGCGGGCACGCCGGTCCTGCGGTTCCTGGCGGCGAGCACCGCCGGCATCTCCCCTGCGTCGGCGAGACGCACGAGGGCGCGCGCGTCCCTCCTCCCGAGGTCGAGGAGCGCGAGCAGGACCGCGATCACCGCGGCGGCCCCGACGAGCCCGGACGCGGGCGTGCCCCGGGTGACAGCGCTCAGGGGGGTCTCCGAGGACGCGAGGACCTCGGGACCGGCCGCCAGGAGCAGACCGGTGCCGAGCGCGGCGGCGGCCGCCGTGGCGATCCCGATGCGCAGCAGGGCGGGGCGGCGAGCCGTCACCGCGCCGGAGCGGGAGGTCGGCAGGAGGATCAGGAGCAGCGCCGCGGCGGTGCCGGCTCCCAGCGGCCCTCCGTCGCGCAGCGGGTCGAGCGGCGCGGGGTCCGGAGGGGACACCAGCACGATCACGGCGGCGGCGGCCAGCAGGACGACGACCGCACCGACGAGGAGCAGGACCGGGCGAGCGGGGAGGCGCCCGCCGCGCAGGCCGAAGAGCGCGACGGCCACGAGCAGCAGGACGGCCAGGGGCCGGGCCGCTGCACCGAGGACAGACTGGGCCGCGGTCAGGGCCAGCGCGGCCGAGGCGAAGGCGCGCCCGACGATCCCGAGCCACTCGGAGGAGGGGCCGTCGTGGACGGTGCGCCCGGCGTCGGCGACGGCGCTCAGAGCCGCGGCGGCCGCCGCGACGGCGAGCCCGAGGAGCAGCCACCAGCCCGCTGCGGCGGCGGCCGGCGACCAGACCAGGAAGACCGCCGCCAGGGCGAGGGTCGCATCCGAACGCTGGGGCACGGCCTCACCCTAGGCGGTGGAGCCGCGGCGGGACCCGGGTGCGCCGTGCAGGGCGCACCCGGGACGCGGGGTCCTACGCGTCGCCGTCGAACATCGACGTCACGGAGCCGTCGTCGAAGACCTCGTGGATGGCGCGGGCCAGCAGCGGAGCGATGGGCAGGATCGTCAGGCGGTCCCACGTCTTCTCCGCCGGCAGCGGCAGGGTGTCGGTGACGACGACCGAGTCGATGAACTCGGAGCTCAGGAGCTCGACCGCCGGGTCCGAGAAGACGGCGTGGGTGGCCGCGACGACCACGCCGATCGCGCCCGCCTTCTTCAGCGCCTCGGCCGCCTTCGCGATGGTGCGCCCGGTGTCGATGAGGTCGTCGACGAGGAGGCAGACGCGGCCCTTCACCTCACCGACGATCTCGTGGACGGAGACCTGGTTGGCGACCTTCGGGTCGCGGCGCTTGTGGATGATCGCCAGCGGGACGCCGAGCTTGTCGCTCCAGATGTCGGCGACGCGGACGCGGCCCATGTCGGGCGAGACGATGGTGAGGGTCGAGGGGTCGAGCTTCTCGCGGAAGTGCTCGAGCAGCACCGGCATCGCGAAGAGGTGGTCGACGGGGCCGTCGAAGAAGCCCTGGATCTGCGCCGCGTGCAGGTCGACCGACATGATCCGGTCGGCTCCCGCCGCCTTGAAGAGGTCGGCGACGAGGCGGGCCGAGATCGGCTCGCGGCCGCGGCCCTTCTTGTCCTGGCGCGCGTAGGGGTAGAAGGGGGCGACCACGGTGATCCGCTTGGCGGAGGCGCGCTTGAGCGCGTCGACCATGATCAGCTGCTCCATCAGCCACTCGTTGATCGGGGACGTGTGCGACTGGAGGACGAACACGTCGCCTCCGCGGACCGACTCGCCGTAGCGGACGTAGAGCTCGCCGTTGGCGAAGGTGCGCCCCTCGGTCGTGACGAGCTCGGTCCCGAGCTCGGCGGCGACCGCTTCCGCCAGTGCCGGATGCGCCCTCCCCGAGACGAGGACCAGGCTCTTCTTGTTGCTGGCGGTGATGCCGGTCACTGTGCTCCGCTTCCTCCGGTGGGCGCCTGGTCGGATCCGGTGGGATCCGACGCCAGGGCCGCCTCGGCGGCGTCGGCCGCTGCGGTGCCCGGACGGTGGGTCTGCACCCACCCGGCCATGTTGCGCTGCGGAGCGACGGTGATCCCGAGGGCTCCGGCGGGGATGTCCTTGCGGATGACCGTGCCGGCGCCCGTGTACGCTCCGTCACCGATTCTAACGGGGGCGACGAAGACGTTGTGCGACCCCGCCCGCACGTGCGAGCCCACCACGGAGGACGCCTTGCTCACCCCGTCGTAGTTGGCGAAGATCGAGCCGGCGCCGATGTTCGACTCCTCGCCGATGACCGCGTCGCCGACATAGGAGAGGTGCGGGACCTTCGATCCCTCGCCGATGACGGCGTTCTTGGTCTCGACGTAGGTGCCGATCTTGCCGCGGGCGCCGAGCACGGTGCCGGGGCGGAGGAACGAGAACGGGCCGACCTGGGCCTTCGCGCCGATGACGGCGAGCGTCGCGTCGGAGCGCTTCACGACCGCGTCCTGGCCGACCTCGCAGGAGTCGAGCGTGGTGTCCGGGCCGATGACCGCACCGGTGGCGATGACGGTCGGGCCCTTGATCTGCGTGCCCGGGAGGATCTCGACGTCCGGGGCGAGGACCGCGTCCACGTCGATCCAGGTGGTCGCCGGGTCCTGGATCGTGACGCCCTCGAGCTGCCAGCGGCGCACGATGCGCGCGTTGAGCTCGAGCGCCGCGTCGGCGAGCTGGGCGCGGTCGTTGATCCCGGCCACGAGCCAGCGGTCCTGCACGGGGACGGCCTCGATCGCGCGACCGGCGGCCTTGAGCGCGGCGGCGGCGTCGGTGAGGTACTTCTCCCGCTGGGCGTTCTCGGTGCCGATCGCGCCGATGACCGAGCGGAGCGCGGCGGCGTCGAAGGCGTAGACGCCGGCGTTGATCTCGGTGAGGTCGAGCTCGTCGGGGCTCGCGTCCTTCTGCTCGACGATGGAGGCGAAGGCGCCGTCGCCGCCGCGGACGATCCGGCCGAAGCCGGTCGGGTCCTCGAGCACGCAGGAGAGCATGGTGAGCGCGTTCGCCGCGGCGAGGTGCTCGTCGACCAGGCGGCGGAGGGTCGGCGCGTCCAGCAGCGGGACGTCGGCGCTCAGCACGACGACCGTGCCGGCGAAGGATGCCGGGAGCGCCGCGAGGCCCTGCTCGACCGCGCGGCCGGTGCCGGGCGTCTCGTCCTGGTCCACCACCAGCGCGGAGGGGGTGTGCTCGAGGACGGCCTCGGCGACCCGGTCGCGCTCGTGGCGCACCACGGTGACGACGTGCGCCGCGTCGAGCGAGGCGGCCGTGTCGAGCACGTGCCCGAGCAGCGGCCTCCCGGCGAGGCGGTGCAGGACCTTCGGGGTGCGGGACTTCATGCGGGTGCCCTGGCCTGCCGCCAGGATCACGACGGCGAGCGTGCTGTCTGCCATGTTCTTCGCGTTCTCCTCCGTGAGCGCACCGTCCTGGTGCCGCTCCGCCACCAGGATTCGAACCTGGACCGGACAGCTCCAAAGGCTGCCGTGCTGCCGTTACACCATGGCGGACCGCGCGATCGCGCGCCGTCCATCCTGCCACCCCCGCGCCCCCGGCCCCGCCTCGGGCGCGGGCGGCCGTCGCTCGGGCGGACGACGGCGGCCCGGGAGGTCCCCGCCTCCCGGCCCGTCCGCCTCCCGGCCCGTCCGCCTCCCGGCGTCCCCCGGGCCGCCCAGCCGCCACAATGGACGGGTGAGTGCGAATGACGAGGTCGACGGGATCGTCGACGCCTGGGTCCGGGAGCGGCCCGATCTCGATTTCACGCCGCTCCAGGTCTTCTCGCGGATGCGCCGGCTGGCCAAGCAGCTCGAGCGCGCGCGCGGCAGCGCCTTCGGCCGGTCGGAGCTCGAGACGTGGGAGTTCGACGTGCTCTCGGCCCTGCGGCGCGCGGGCGCGCCCTACCGGATGAGCCCCAAGCAGCTCCTCCAGGCGACCATGGTCACCAGCGGGACCATGACCAACCGCATCGACCGGCTGGTCGAGCGCGACCTGGTCGAGCGCCTCGACGACCCGAACGACGGGCGCGGCGTGCTGGTGCAGATGACGCCGTCGGGGCTCGCCCGGGTCGACGCGGCGATCACCCGCCTGGTCGACGCGGAGCAGGAGCTGCTCGGCGCGCTCACCCACGCCCAGCAGGAGCGGCTGGCGCAGCTCCTCCGGAAGCTCTCCCTCGACTTCGGCTGAGCCGGTCGGTACGGGCCCGCGACGGCGGCCCGCCCACGCGGTACGGGACAGCTGCCGGTGCCGCGGAGAAAAGCGGCGTCAGCCCTCGAGCTGCTCCGAGAGCTCCAGCCAGCGCAGCTCGAGCTCTGCCGTCTCGTCCTCGTAGGCGCGGAGCGAGGCGTTCAGCGCCAGGATCCCGTCGTAGTCGTCCTGGTCGTGCGTCGCCATCTTCTCGTGCACGGTCTTCGTCAGCTGCGTGAGCTTGTGCAGGCGCCGGTCGATCGCCGACACCTCCTTCTCGGCGGTGCGGCGCTCGGCCCCCGCGAGTCCGCTCGGCGCCGGCGCGCCGGAGGAGGAGCCCGACGAGGCCCCCGCGGGCGCGCCCTTCTCGAGCGCGCGGCGCAGGTCGAGGTACTGCTCGACGCCGCCGGGCAGGTGGCGGAACGCGCCGTCCATCACGGCGTACTGCTGGTCGGTGACGCGCTCGAGCAGGTACCGGTCGTGCGAGACGACGAGCAGGGTGCCCGGCCAGGAGTCGAGCAGGTCCTCGATCGCGGCGAGCATGTCGGTGTCGAGGTCGTTGGTCGGCTCGTCGAGGATCAGCACGTTGGGCTCGCTGAGCAGGATGAGCAGGAGCTGAAGCCTCCGGCGCTGACCGCCCGAGAGGTCCTTCACCGGCGTCGAGAGCTGCGCGCTCGAGAAGCCGAGCCGCTCGAGCAGCTGGCCCGGGGTCATCTCCTTGCCGCCGATGGAGTAGCTGGTGCGCTGCTCCGCGATGATCTCGCGGACGGGCCGGTGCTGGACCCCGGTCAGCTCGCGCAGCTGCTGGTCGAGGATCGCGACGCGCACGGTGGTGCCGCGCTTCACCCGGCCGCTCGTCGGCTCCACGCTGCCCGCGACCAGGCCCAGGAGAGTCGACTTGCCGGCGCCGTTCACGCCGAGGATGCCGGTGCGCTCGCCGGGCGCGATCCGCCACTCGATGCGGTTGAGGACGGTCCGCTCGCCGTAGCGGACCGTGACGTCCAGCAGGTCGACGACGTCCTTGCCCAGGCGGGAGACGGCGAGCTGCGAGAGCGAGACCGAGTCGCGCACCGGGGGCTCGTCCTCGATCAGCTGGTTCGCGGCGTCGATCCGGAACTTGGGCTTGGCCGTGCGGGCGGGGGCGCCGCGGCGGAGCCAGGCGAGCTCCTTCTTCATCAGGTTCTGGCGCTTGGCCTCCATGGTCGAGGCCATCCGGTCGCGCTCCACTCGCTGCAGGATGTACGCCGCGTACCCGCCCTCGAACGGCTCGACGAGACGGTCGTGCACCTCCCAGGTGGCGGTGCAGATCTCGTCGAGGAACCACCGGTCGTGGGTGACGACCGCGAGCCCGCCCGACGACGCCGCCCAGCGGCGCTTGAGGTGCTCGGCGAGCCAGGCGATGCCCTCGACGTCGAGGTGGTTGGTGGGCTCGTCGAGGAAGACGACGTCCCAGTCGCCGACGAGCAGCTTCGCGAGGGCGACCCGGCGCCGCTGCCCGCCCGAGAGGGAGCCGACCACTCCGTCCCAGGGGACGTCGCGCAGCAGGCCCGCGATCACGTCTCGGGTGCGCGCGTCGCCCGCCCACTCGTGCTCCTGGAGCCCGCCGACGACGGCCTGGGCGACGGTGAGGTCCTCGTCGACCGTGTCGGCCTGGTCGAGCATCCCGAGCGTGACGCCGCGGCGGTGCGTGACGCGGCCGCTGTCCGGCTCGATGCGCTGAGCGAGCAGGCGCAGGAGGGTCGACTTGCCGTCGCCGTTGCGTCCGACGATCCCGATGCGGTCGCCCTCCTCGATCCCCAGGGAGACGTCGTCGAAGATCACGCGTGTGGGGTACTCGAGTCGCAGCGCCTCGGCGCCCAGCAGATGTGCCATAGGGATCCAGCCTAGGCGGTGCCGCCTGAGCGGTCCGCCGCGGGTCGATCACAGTGCGGCCGGGTCGCGGCCCCCGGACCTCAGCCCGCGGGTGCCGGCTCCGAGACGGACACCGAGCGGCGGTGCAGTCCCGTGGCGCCGTCGGGAGCGGGCGGGCGCTCGACCGTGGTCTGCACCGTGCCGTCCGCGTCGGTGGCGCGCACGGTCACGACGTGGTCGCCGACCGTCGCGTCCCACTCGAGGACCCACTGGATCCACGTGTCCGCGGTGACCTGCTCGGCGAGGCGCGCCTCCTGCCAGGCGCCGCCGTCGATCTGCACCTCCACCTTCGCGATGCCGGTGTGCGGCGCCCAGGCGACTCCCGCCACGGCGACCGTCCCCGCCTCGACGGGCTGGCCCTGGCGCGGCACGTCGATCCGCGACTCGATCTTGATCGGACCGCGCTCGGTCCAGCCGCGCGTCGACCAGTACGCCAGGTCCTCCGCGAAGGTCGTGACCTTCAGCTCGACGACCCACTTCGTCGCCGAGACGTAGCCGTACAGGCCGGGGACGACCATCCGGACGGGGAAGCCGTGCTCGACCGGGAGCGGCTCGCCGTTCATCCCGACGGCGAGCAGGCTCGCGCGGTCCTCGTCCTGCAGCACGTCGAGCGGGCTGGAGGCGGTGAAGCCGTCGATGCTCCGCGAGAGCACCATGTCGGCGCCGGCGGTCGGCCGGGCCCGGGCCAGCAGCTCGCGGATCGGGTAGCCCAGCCAGAGGGCGGTGCCGATCAGGTCGCCGCCGACCTCGTTGGACACGCAGGACAGGGTGACCAGGTGCTCCTCGAGCGGCAGCGCGAGCAGCTCGTCCCAGGTGATCTCGATCTCCTCCTCCACCATGCCGGTGATCTTCAGCGACCAGTCGGCGGGCTCGACCGACGGCACCGAGAGCGCGGTGTCGATCCGGTAGAACGAGGAGTTGGGAGTGACGTAGGAGCTGATGCCGTCGATGTCGTCGAGCACGGCGCCGGCCGCGACGGGCGCGGCGGCCGAGGCGGGAGCCGGCAGGGACACGGCCTCGCGCACGGCGGTGACGGCGGCGGAGGCGGACGTGAGGAAGCGGGCGCCGATGCCGGCGGCGACCGCGGCGACTCCGGCGATCCCGACCAGGCGGAGGAACGACCGGCGGTCCGGGGAGTCGCTCTCGCGCTCCTCCTGCCAGCCGCGGAGGCGGACGGAGGCCGAGCGGAGCACCGCGGCACCGGCCACCATGCCCACGACGCTCGGCGCCGCGTCGATCCCGGACGCGCCCTCGCGGCTGACGGCGGCGAGCGCACCGGCGCCCGCGACGACGGCCAGCAGCAGCACGCCGAACGGCGGGCGGCGGTACTCGAGGACCCCGGCGCCGACGGCCAGCAGCGCGATCGCGAGGCCGATCGAGACCAGCAGCACGAGCTTGTCGCCGGTGCCGAAGAGCGCGATGACCGTGTCCTTCACGCCCGGGGGCACGATGTCGATGACGAAGCCGCCGACCGCGACCAGCGGACTGCCGCCCGCTCCGGTGAAGACCGCGACGACCTCGGCGGCCGCGAGGGCGACGACGGCGGCCACGATCCCGGAGAGGATCGCGAAGAGGGTGGCTCGGCGGGACATGAGCGGCACTCTAAGCCACGAGGTCGGAACTTCTCTGCGGACCGTCTGTGGAGGACGCCGGGCGCGAGGCTCGCGAGCCCCGCTCCGGAGGCACCGCCTCCGCGACTAGGTCGAGAGCAGGCGAGCCCCGTGGACCGGGCCGGACACCCGCACGGCGCTCAGCCGCGCGGAGCTCAGCTCGCGCTGCAGGTCGGCCGCCGCATCGGCGTCCGGAGCGAGGAACGCGACGGTCGGGCCGGACCCCGAGACGAGGCCGCCGAGCGCTCCGCGGCCCTCGCCGAGCTCGAGGATGCGGGCGAGCCCGGGCTGCAGGTGCAGCGCCGGCGCCTGCAGGTCGTTGTGCATCGCGTCGGCGAGCATGGCGGCATCGCCGGCGCGGAGGGCCTGCAGAACGTTGGGATCGATGGCGGGGGTCGCCGAGATCGGGCGGAAGTCGTGCAGGTGGCGCTCGCGGTGCCGGTCGAGCTCGCTGTAGACCTCGGGGGTCGACAGGCCCTCCTCCGAGAGGACCAGCACCCACTCGAAGCGGCCCTTGGCGAGCGCCGGGCTCAGCTCATCGCCGCGGCCGACCCCGATCGCGGTGCCGCCGGTGAAGGAGAAGGGGACGTCGGCGCCGAGGCTCGCGGCGATGCCGAGCAGCTGCTCCCTCGTGCACGCCGTGCCCCAGAGCGCGTCGCAGGCGAGGAGGGTCGCGGCAGCGTCGGCCGAGCCGCCGCCCATGCCGCCGGCGATGGGGACGTTCTTCTCGATCTCGAGGTGCACGCCGCCGCGGTAGCCGGTCGCCCGGGCGAGCGCCCGAGCCGCCTTGATCGCGAGGTTGGAGCCGTCGACGGCCAGGCGGGAGGTGTCGATCGAGCCCGAGAAGGAGACCGAGAAGTCGGCCGCCTCCTCCGCGAACACGTCCTCGTAGAGGGAGAGCGACTGGAACGCGGTGGCCAGCTCGTGGTACCCGTCGTCGCGCACGGCGCCGACCTTGAGGAACACGTTGATCTTGCCGGGCGCCCGCGCGTGGACCCGGTTCGACGTCGCGCGGTGGGCCATGCATCCACGCTACAGGGTGGCGGAGGCGCCCTCGTCCGCACCCGGGGCGGGCTCCCCATCGCCGTCCGCGTCGTCCCCGTCGGTCTCCGCCGGCGACCCGTCGGGCACCGCCGCGCCGCGCACGGGGACCCGCGCCGGATCGAGCTCGCGGCCCAGGCGGACGAAGGCGGCGACGTCCAGCTCCTCGCCGCGCGCGGTCTGCGGGACGCCGGCCCGCTCGAGCGCGACGATCGCCGCGGCGCTGTCGCCGAAGAGGGTCGCGAGCGACTGGCGGAGCATCTTCCTCCGCTGCGCGAACGCCGCGTCGACAACCGCGAAGACGGCGCGGCGCAGGGTCTCGTCGCCCGGCTCCTCGCCGCGGTCGAACGCGACGAGCACGCTGTCGACGTTCGGCACCGGCCAGAAGATCTGACGCGAGACCGCGCCGCCCGTCGTCCAGGAGCCGAACCACGCCGCCTTGACGCTCGGGCCGCCGTAGACCTTGGAGCCGGGACCGGCGGCGAGCCGGTGCCCGACCTCGGACTGCACCATCACCACTCCGGACCGGATGCTGGCGAAGTGCTCGAGGAAGTGCAGGAGCACCGGCACCGAGATGTTGTACGGGAGGTTGGCGACGAGCCGGACCGGCTCCCCCGGCAGGTCGAGCACCTTCATCGCGTCGGCGTGCACGACCGCGAGATCGGCGCCCGGCGCCATCAGCTCGACGGTGCGCGGCAGCTGCTCGGCGAGGCGCCCGTCGATCTCGACGGCCACGACCTGCGCGCCCGCCTCGAGCAGGCCGAGGGTCAACGATCCGAGGCCGGGGCCGATCTCGACGACGGTCTCCCCCGGGCGCACCCGAGCGAGCTTGACGATGCGGCGGACCGTGTTGGCGTCGTGCACGAAGTTCTGGCCGAGCTTCTTGGTCGGCGTGACGTCGAGCAAGCCGGCGAGGTCGCGGATCTCGGCCGGGCCCAGCAGGCGCGGGATCGCGGCGGCCGTCGGCTCGGCGGCGTGGCGGCCGCTCATGCGAGGGGTCCGACCGGCTCCGTCGGCTCGGAGCCGACCTCGCCGCCCCACTCGCCGTACACGGCCTCCGTGTTCGAGGCGATCGTCGCGGCCAGGTGGCCGACGTCGGTCTCGAGGGTCGCGGCCATCGAGCGCAGGGTGTGCGGGAGGAGGTAGGGCGCGTTCGGGCGGCCCCGGAAGGGCGACGGAGTGAGGTAGGGCGCGTCGGTCTCGACCAGGATGAGGTGCCGCGGGGTCGCGACGAGCGCCTCCCGCAGCGGCTCGGCGTTCTTGAACGTCACGGTGCCGGCGAAGGAGAGGTACCAGCCCTCGTCCGTGCACATCCGCGCCATCTCCGCGTCCCCGGAGAAGCAGTGGAAGACGGTGCGCTCGGGGGCGCCGACGCGGCGCAGGGTCTCGATGACCTCGCGGTGCGCGTCGCGGTCGTGGATCTGCAGCGCGAGGTCGTGCTCCTTCGCGATGCGGATGTGCTCCTCGAAGGAGCGGAACTGCGCGGCGCGGCCGCTCTCGCCGGTGCGGAAGAAGTCGAGCCCGGTCTCGCCGATGGCGCGCACCCGCGGCTGCTCCGCCAGCTCGGCGATCACGGCGAGGGCGGCGTCGAGCTCGCCGCGCTGCTCCAGCTCGGGCGCCTCGTTGGGGTGGATCGCGACGGCGGCCAGCATGCGCGGCTCGCTCGCCGCCTGCTCGGCCGACCAGCGGCTCGTCTCGACGTCCGTGCCGACCTGGACGACGCCGCGGACCCCGACGGTGGAGGCCCGGTCGAGCTGCTCGCGTTGGTCGAGCGGCTCGAGGCCGTCGGCGATCTCGAGGTGCGTGTGGTTGTCGTAGACGGGGACGACGAGCGCCTCGGGCAGCGGCGGGTACGTCAGGTCGCGGCCGGACGAGGCCTCGCGGGAGCGGACGTGCTGGCTGTCGGTCATGCGCTCCAGGCTACCGGGAGGGCTCGCGCGGACCGGAGTCCCGGGTGGACGAGGGCCGAGAGGCGGCCGCTGAGGCGCCCTGAGCGGATCGGGTCAGCACCCGATCGGATCGGGACAGCCCGCCTCCCGCGCCGCCGGGAGGCTGGAGCCATGACAGACACCGAGCTCCTCGCCCACTCCGCACCCGGCTCCCTCGCCGGGCGCCACGCCCTCGTCACCGGATCCTCGAGCGGGATCGGCGCAGCCATCGCCCGCCGGCTCGCCGGGGCCGGCGCTCACGTCCTCGTGCACGGACGCGACCCCGAGCGGGTCGGGTCCGTCGTCCGCGGCATCCGCGCCGACGGGGGCACCGCCTCCGCGCTCGTCGCCGACCTCGCGGGCACGCCGGAGGAGACCCGCGCCGTCGCCGAGCGGGCGCTGACCCTCCTCGACGGGCGGATCGACGTTCTCGTCAACAACGCCGGAGTGTTCCCGGTGGGGCCGACCGCCGACCTCAGCGACGCCGATGTCGAGTCCCTCCTCACCACGAACATCCGCGTGCCGCACCAGCTCGTCGCGGCGATCGCCCCGGCCATGGCCGAGCGCGGGAGCGGAGTGGTCGTCAACATCACCTCGTGGATGGGACGGGTGGGAACGCCGGGGACCGCGCTCTACCCCGCGACCAAGGCGGCGCTGGAGCACCTCACGCGGGCGTGGGCGGCCGAGTACGGCCCGAGCGGCGTGCGCGTGGTCGCCGTCGCGCCCGGCGCGACTCTCACGCCCGGCAACGAGCACGCCGCGGCGATCCTAGAGCAGATGACCGCGTCCGCCCCCGCCGGCCGGCCCGGACGTCCGGACGAGATCGCCCTGGCCGTGCGCTGGCTCGTCTCGGACGAGGCCTCGTACGTCCACGGCACGACGCTCGACGTCGACGGAGGCATCGTCGGCGCCCGCGTCTGACGCCGCGGCACGCGCCGCTCGGAGTCCCCGCGACAGCGCCCGCCGCTCAGTGGATCTGGACGAGCGGCCCGGGGTGGAGCGCGGCGTCGGCCGCGGGGGTCGTCTCGTAGGCACGGCGGTAGTCGCGCCCGAAGTGCGACGCGCTCGCGTAGCCGACCGCGGCCGCGGCCTGCGCGGCGGTGTCGCCCCGGACCAGGAGCAGTCTCCTGGCCTCCCCCAGGCGGAGCCGCCGCAGGTAGCCCAACGGCGACATCCCGGTCAGCTCGCGGAAGCGGCGGGTGAGCGTGGGCACGCTGGTGCCCGCCTCCGCGGCGAGCGCGCCGAGGGTCCAGCCGCGCGAGAGCGACGCGCTCATCGCCTCGACCGCACGGGAGACGGCCTCCGAGCGGACGGTGCTGGACGCGGCCAGCAGCCGGGGCGCCTGGTCCGTCTGCAGCAGCCGCAGCACGAGCTCGCGCGTGATCGCGGGGGCCAGCACCGGGATGTCGGCGGGGGCGTCGAGCAGACGGAAGAGTCGGCGCAGCGAGTCGGCCATCTCCTCCGTGACCGTGCCGATCCGCGGGGCGGGAGCCCGCGGGGCCGTCCGGGGGGCGAGCGCCGCGATCTCGGCCACCACGAGCGGGTCGAGACGCCAGTTGGCCGACAGAAAGTCGCCGCGGTCGCCGGTCTCCACGACGGCCGCCACCACCGGCAGATCGACGGGGGTGATCAGGAAGCGGCCGGCGCCCCACCGCTCGTCGGAGTCGCCGACCACCGAGCGCTTCCGGCCGGCCAGAACCAGGCTGAGGGTCGGCGGGAACCGGGTGTAGACGAGCTCGGTCGGAGCGGTCACCCGGTGCAGGCGCAGGGCGAGCGCGGCGGCGCGCTCCGGGTGCCCGACGTGGCGCCGGGTGAGCTCGGCCGCCTGCTCGAGAGCGTCGAGGACCTCGCGCGTCATCAGCGCCCCGCCGTCCCCGGAGCGGAGGACCGCTCGCACCCGGCCCCTCGCGTTCGGATCACGGCCGTCGGGCACTCCCCTGCGGATCCTCCGCCGGCGAGTCCGCACCGCTCGGCTGCTCGGTCCACGGGTCGAGGCGCGGCCGTCAGGACGCGGGAGCCTCGATGCGCGGGAAGAGCGCGGCGAGCGTGCCGACGGTGGTGCCGACGGGGAGGACTCCCCACCGGCCCGCCTCGCGGATCGGCTGCGCGGTGAGGGCGCCCAGCGACTCCGTCACGCCGAGCGCCTCCCAGAGGGACGCCGTCGCGCGCGGCACGACCGGCGAGAGCAGCACGGCCAGGGCGCGGAGCCCCTCCGTCGCGGTGTAGAGCACCGTGCCGAGGCGCTCGCGCTCCTCGTGCTTGGCGAGTGCCCACGGCTCCTGCTCGGTGATGTAGCCGTTGAGCTCCTCGACGATGCTCCACACGGCGGTGATCGCATCGTGGATCGCGAGCGCGTCGATCGACCGGTCGGCCGACGCGGCGGCTTCGGCGACGATGCGCTGCACGCGCTCCTCCGCCTCGGTCGGCTCGCCCGGCGCAGGCACGACGCCGTCGTAGTAGCGGTGCAGCATCGCGACGACCCGCGAGGCGAGGTTGCCGAAGCCGTTCGCGAGCTCGGACTGGTAGCGCGCCGACAGGTCCTCCCATGAGAACGAGCCGTCCTGGCCGAAGGTGATGGCCCGGAGGAAGTAGTAGCGGAAGGCGTCGGAGCCGAAGGTGTCGGTGATCTGCTCGGGCGCGATGCCGGTGAGCTTCGACTTCGACATCTTCTCGCCGCCGACCAGCAGCCAGCCGTGGCCGAACACCTGCCGGGGGACCTCGAGGCCCGCGGCCATGAGCATGGCGGGCCAGATCACCGCGTGGAAGCGCAGGATGTCCTTGCCGACGATGTGGGTCGCGGGCCAGCGGCGCTCGAACTCCGCCTCGTCCTGGCCGTAGCCGACCGCGGTGATGTAGTTGAGCAGCGCGTCGAACCAGACGTAGACCACGTGGGAGTCGTCCCACGGGACCTTCACGCCCCAGTCGAAGCTGGAGCGGGAGATCGACAGGTCGGCCAGGCCCTGGCGGACGAAGCTCACGACCTCGTTGCGCGCCGACTCGGGCTGGACGAAGTCGGGACGCTCCTCGTAGAGCGCGAGCAGCCGCTCGGTGTACTCGCTCATCTTGAAGAAGTAGTTCTTCTCCTTCAGCAGCTCGACCGGCTTCGAGTGGATCTTGCAGACGTACTGGCCGGCGTAGTCGCCGGTGCCCTCCTCGAGGTCGGACAGCTGCTTGTACTCCTCGCAGCCCACGCAGTAGTAGCCCTCGTACTCGCCGGTGTAGATCGCGTCCTCGTCGTACAGCTTCTGCAGGAACTTCTGGACGTTGACCTCGTGCCGCGCGTCCGTGGTGCGGATGAAGTCGTCGTTGGCGATGTCGATGGTCTCGAGCAGCGGCTGCCAGGCGGTCCTCACGAGGCGGTCGGCCCACTCCTGGGGGGTCGTGCCGTTGGCGGTGGCGGTGCGGAGGATCTTCTGGCCGTGCTCGTCGGTGCCGGTCAGCAGCCAGGTGTCGTCGCCCGCCTGGCGGTGCCAGCGGGTGAGCACGTCGGCGGCGACCTCGGTGTACGCGTGCCCGATGTGCGGGACGTCGTTCACGTAGAAGATCGGGGTCGTGAGGTAGAAGGAGGCGCCGTCGGACATGGCGACCATCCTATTCACCGCGGGGCACCGCTCCCGGCGTGTGACGGAGGCCGTGGACGACCGGCCGCGGGCGCCGTCTGGGAGGGAGCTCTCAGCCGCGGCGGGAGGCGAGCGCCGCCTCGTAGAGAGCGCGGCGCGAGAGCCCCGTGATCTCGGCGACCTCGGCCGACGCCTCCTTGAGCCGCGATCCGGCCTCGACGCGGGCCAGCACGTCGGCCAGCGCGTCCTCGAGCGACGCCTCCCTCGCGGGGGCTCCCTCGACGACCAGGCAGATCTCGCCGCGCAGGCCGTCGGCCGCCCACTCGGCCAGCTCGGCCGCCGTGCCGCGACGGACCTCCTCGAACATCTTGGTGAGCTCGCGGCAGACGACGACGCGCCGCTCCGGGCCCATCGCCTCGACCAGGTCGGCGAGCGCGTCGCCGATCCGGTGCGGGGACTCGAAGAAGACCATGGTGCGCCGCTCGTCGACGAGCGCCCGGAAGGTCGAGACCCGCTCGCCGTGCCGGCGGGGCAGGAACCCCTCGAAGCTGAAGCGGTCCGTCGGGAGCCCGGACACGGCGAGCGCCATGAGCACCGCCGAGGGACCGGGCAGCGCGGTGACCGCGACTCCCGCCGCCACCGCCGCCTCGACCAGGTGGTAGCCCGGGTCCGAGACCGTGGGCATGCCAGCATCGCTCAGCACGAGCAGGTCCTCCTCGCGGGCCAGCTCCACCAGCTCGGCGGCGCGCTCGCGCTCGTTGTGGTCGTGCAGGGCGTAGAGGGCGGGCCGGTTCTCGACGCCCAGGGCGCGCATCAGCTGGATGGTCACGCGCGTGTCCTCGGCGGCGACGTGGCGGGCGGAGCCCAGCGCCTCCACGAGCCGGCGGGAGGCGTCGCCGAGGTTTCCGATGGGAGTGCCGGCGAGGATGATCATGCCGCCAGTCTCCCAGGCCGGGTCCGGGGCCTCCCGCCGCGGATCGCCGCCGTCCCGGGAGGAGGCGCCCCGTTAGCATGGCCGGGTGACGGACCGACCGCAGCGCGACTTCGACGACCTGCTCCTGGACGCGGCGGGATCGGCGCGCTCGGTCCCGGTGGAGCCCGCCGAGGCGTCCGCACCGCGCGAGCGCACCCCGCTCCCGGACGTGCCGCGCGGCTCCTGGTTCGACGACCTGCACACCCGGCTCGTCGCCTCCCCCGCGGGCCGCCGGCTGTACGAGCTCGGACTGCCGCTGCTGGTGGTCGCACTGGCCGCGGTGCTGCGGCTGTGGAACCTCGGCCACCCGCGCTCGCTCGTGTTCGACGAGACCTTCTACGTGAAGGACGCCTGGACCCTCTGGAACCTCGGGTTCGAGGGCGCCTGGCCCGAGAACCCGGACCCCGGCTTCGCGGCCGGCGACGTGGACACCTTCACGGGGGCGCCGTCCTTCGTGGTGCATCCGCCGCTGGGCAAGTGGATCATCGGGCTCGGGATGGGCGTGTTCGGCGCGGACGACAGCGTCGGCTGGCGCGTCGCGACCGCCGTCGTGGGGATCCTCGCCGTCGCGCTGGTGATCGTGATCGGCCGCCTCCTGTTCCGCTCCACCCTCCTGTCCTCCTTCGCGGGGCTGATGCTCGCGCTCGACGGCCACGCGATCGTGATGTCGCGGGTGTCGCTCCTGGACGGGATCCTGATGTTCGTCGCGCTCTGCGGGGTCGCGGCGGTGCTGCTGGACCGGCGCTGGGCCGAGCTGCAGCTGGCGCGGAAGGTGGCGGCGGGAGTGCTGCCGAGCTGGGGGCCGGTCCTGTGGTGGCGGCCCTGGCTGCTCGCGGCCGGCGTGCTCTTCGGCCTGGCCGCGGGCGTGAAGTGGACGGGCGTCTACTTCCTCGCGGCGTACGGCGTGTACGCGGTGGTCGTCGACGCGCTGATGCGGCGCCGTGCGGGCGTGCCGTTCTGGGGCAGCGGCGCGATCCTCAAGCAGGGTCCGGTCACCTTCCTCCTGGTCGTGCCGATCGCCCTGATCGCCTACCTCGTCACCTGGACGGGCTGGCTGCGCACCTCCGGCGGATGGGCCCGGCAGTGGGCGTCGGAGGCCCCCGGCAACGCCTGGACCGGGGCTCTCGCGTGGGTGCCGGACTGGGCGCAGAGCCTCTGGCACTACCACGTGCAGATGTACGACTACTCGATCAACCTGCGGGCCTCGCACCCCTACGAGGCGAACCCGCTCACCTGGCTGCTCATGCTCCGACCGACCAGCATGTACTTCGTCGACCAGGCGACCGGCGTCGACGGCTGCACCGCCGCACGCTGCGACGAGGCGATCACCTCGGTCGCCAATCCGCTCATCTGGTACGCCGGAGTCCTGGCGCTGGTGTACCTCCTCTACCGGCTCGCGCGGTACCGGGAGTGGCGCGCCGGCTTCGTGCTGATGGGGATCGTCGCGGGCTACCTGCCGTGGCTGCTCTACCTCGACCGCACGGTGTTCCAGTTCTACTGCGTCGTCTTCGAGCCCTACATGATGCTGGCGCTGGCGCTGACGGCCGGGATCGTGATCGGGAGTCCGGGCGACGAGCGGAGGCGGCGCACCCGGGGCGTCCTCGTGGTGCTCGTCTTCGCGGTGGCGGCGGCCGCGCTGACGGCCTACTTCCTGCCGCTCTGGATCGGCGCGCAGACGTCCTTCACCTTCTGGCAGGCCCACATGTGGCTGCCCTCGTGGGTCTGATCCGGCGGCTGGGCCCGGGAGTCGCGGCCTGCGCCGTCGCGGCGGTGATCGCGGCCCTGCTGCACGCGACGGTGCCGGCAGTGCCGATGCTGACCGCGGCGGTCGCGCTCGGGATCCTCGTGGCGCAGCTGCCCGCGGCGCGCCCCCTGCTGAGCGGGGCGCTGGCGCCGGGCCTGAAGTTCTCGTCCCGCTCGCTGATGCGCGCCGGCATCGTCCTGCTCGGGCTGAAGCTCTCTCTGATCGACATCGCTGCGCTGGGCTGGGGCGCGATCCTGGTCGTGGTCGGGATCGTCCTGGCCACCTTCGGCCTGACCTGGGCGCTGGGCCGGGTGCTCCGGCTGCCCGGGCAGGAGCCGCTGCTGCTCGCGGCGGGCTTCTCGATCTGCGGGGCCTCGGCGATCGGCGCGATGGCCGGAGCGACCCGGGCGAAGGAGCAGGAGCAGGCGACGCCGGTCGCGCTGGTGACGCTCTGCGGCACGCTCGCGATCGCGGTGCTCCCCGCACTGCAGCAGCCGCTCGGGCTCTCCGACGTGCAGTTCGGGCACTGGGTCGGCGCCTCGGTCCACGACGTGGGCCAGGTCGTGGCGACGGCCCAGGTGGCCGGAGCGTCGGCGCTGGCCGTGGCGGTCGTGGTGAAGCTCACCCGAGTGGTCATGCTGGCGCCGATGGTCGCGGTGGCGGCGGCGGTCACGAGGCGCCGAGGCGGGACCGGCGGGACGCGCCCGGCGATCGTGCCGCTGTTCGTGGTCGGGTTCCTCGCCGCGGTGCTGCTGCGCACGCTCCTCCCCCTGCCGGAGGGACTGCTCGCCGCCGCCGACACCGCGCAGACCTGGCTCCTCGCCGCGGCCCTCTTCGCGCTCGGCAGCGCCGTCCGGGTGCGCGCGCTCGTGACGACGGGGTGGCGTGCTCTCCTCGTCGCCCTGGTGTCGTGGGCGGCGATCGCGGCGATGGGACTGGCCGCGGTGCAGCTGGCGCTCTGATCGGCGCTCCGATCCGCTCGACCGCTCTGTCGCGCACGGTCGCTCTGCACTGCGGGGCCGCTCTGTTACGCGATGCGTCGCTCCGGCGCGGCGGTGTCGGCGGCTCCCGCTAGCGTCGATCGCATGGCAGATCGTGAGTACGGCTTCAAGACGCGTGCGATCCACGCGGGCAACATCCCCGACGCGGTGACGGGCGCCCGCGCTCTGCCGATCTACCAGACCAGCGCCTTCGTCTTCGACGACACCTCCGACGCCGCGGCCCGCTTCGCGCTGCAGAAGTACGGCAACGTCTACTCGCGCCTGTCGAACCCCACGGTCGCCTCCTTCGAGGAGCGCGTCGCGAGCCTCGAGGGCGGCCTCGGCGCCGTCGCCACGGCCTCCGGGCTCTCGGCGCAGTTCATCACCTTCGCGGCGCTCGTCGGCGCGGGCGACCACGTGGTGTCCTCCGCCAACCTCTACGGCGGATCGATCACCCAGCTCGACGTCACGCTCCGCCGCTTCGGAGTGGACACCACCTTCGTCCGCTCGAGCGACCCGGCCGACTACGCGGCGGCGATCACCGAGAAGACCAAGGTTCTCTACGCCGAGACGATCGCGAACCCCTCCGGCGAGATCGCCGACATCGAGGGCCTCGCCGCGGTCGCGCACGCCGCCGGCATCCCGCTGATCATCGACTCCACGGTCGCCACCCCCTACCTCGTCCGCCCGATCGAGTGGGGCGCCGACATCGTCATCCACTCGGCCACCAAGTTCCTCGGCGGACACGGCACCACGCTCGGCGGCGTCGTCGTCGAGTCGGGGCGCTTCCACTACTCCCCCGAGAAGTTCCCGCTGCTGCACGACCCGGTCGCCTCCTACGGAGACCTGTCGTGGGACGGCAACTTCGGGGAGTACGGCTTCCTCACGCGCCTGCGCGCGGAGCAGCTGCGCGACATCGGGCCGGTCCTCGCTCCGCACTCCGCGTTCCTGCTCGCCCAGGGCGTCGAGACGCTGCCGTACCGGATCCAGGCGCACGTCGACAACGCGCGCCGCGTCGCCGAGTGGCTCGACGCCGACCCCCGCATCGAGGCCGTCTACTGGGCCGGGCTCCCCGCGCACCCGCACCACGACCGTGCGCAGAAGTACCTGCCGAAGGGGCCGGGCTCGGTCTTCAGCTTCGTGGTCAAGGGCGGCCGCGCCGTCGGCCAGACCTTCATCGAATCGGTCGACCTCGCCAGCCACCTCGCCAACATCGGCGACGCCAAGACGCTGGTGATCCACCCCGCCTCGACCACCCACGCCCAGCTCACCGAGGACCAGCTCCTCCACGCGGGCGTCCTCCCCGGACTCGTCCGCCTCTCCGTCGGCATCGAGGACGCGGACGACATCATCTACGATCTCGACCAGGCGCTCGCCCGCGCGGTCGAGGAGCACGGCACTCCCGACACTCCGACCGAGCTCCCCGAGGACACGACCACCACCCTGCACACCCCGGCCGTGGAGGTCTGAGCATGAGCACCACCGACACCGCCGACACGGTCGTCCAGCTGTCCAACGGGCTGAGCTGCTCGGTCCCGGCGAACTCGCCGCTGGCGAAGATGCTGCGCTCGCAGCGCACCTGGGTGGGCCCCGACGCCCGCAGGCGACTCGACATCCTCCGCCGCGCGAGGACCGTGGCGATCGTCGGCGCCTCGCCGAACCCGGCCCGCTCCTCCTACTTCGTCGCCACCTACCTGCAGCAGTCGAGCGACTACGAGCTCTACTTCGTGAACCCGAACGCCACCGAGATCCTGGGGCAGCCGGTCTACCGCAGCCTCGCCGAGCTCCCGGTCGTGCCCGACATCGTCGACGTGTTCCGCAAGGCGAGCGACATCCCCGCCGTGATCGACGACGTCCTCGCCGTCGGCGCGCCCACGGTCTGGGTGCAGCTGGGGATCTGGAACCAGGAGGCGGCCGAGTACGGCGAGTCGAAGGGCCTGACCGTCGTGATGGACCGCTGCATCAAGGTCGAGCACGCCCGCTTCCACGGCGGCCTGCACCTGCTCGGCTTCGACACCGGCCAGATCTCGGCGCGCAAGACGCTGCGCTGACCCGTTCCTCTCCGCGAGACGCCACCTGTGCACGCCTCACGCGATGTGACGCGTACTGAAGCGGCGTCTCGCGGCAGGTGTCGGCTCCTCCGACGATGACGACCGACGGGGGGCGTGCGGGATCACCGACGGGTCGGCCGCGTCGAGCGGCTCCCGATCGATCGGATCGCAGGTCTCCGGGGCTTGACCGGTGCCGCAGGAACGGATGACCGCGGCGGCTCCTGCCCGGCCTGCGGCCGACGATGCGCCGCCCGGCCCTCCCCGAGCGAGCACTCGGCCTCCTTCTCCGGCGGAGTGTGCCGCCGCGCGCCGCGGGACGCCTCCCCCGCGCGACGGATCCCCCTCCGTGTTCCGTGGACAGTCACTGGAGACCGCATCCGTCCTCCCCCGGAGGCCGAGGGGTCGGAGTAGGCCTGAGGGGCAAGGGAGAACCGCTCTCCAGATCGTGACGACGAATCCGGCCGGACCCGGCCACGAAGAGGTGTACGAGACGATGAGAAATCCCACCACCACATCCCCACGAGGTCGGCTGCTGGTCGCTGGTGCCGCCTGCGGCGCTCTGGCTTTCGGATCGCTCGCAAGCGCTCCGGCCGCCCTCGCCGCTCCCGCCCCGGCCGTCTCGGTCGCGGCCGTCTCGGCCTCGGCCGCCGCCTGGCCCGTCGTGGCCCAGGGCGAGAACAGCGCCAATGTCCGCACCGTCCAGCATCTGCTGAACGCCGCCGGCCGCTCGGTCGACGCGGACGGAGTCTTCGGTGCCGGCACCGCAGCCGCGGTCTCCGCGTTCCAGAGCGACCGGGGCCTCTCGGCCGACGCCATCGTCGGCGAGCAGACCTGGACGGCGCTGATCACGACCGTCTCCTCCGGCGACTCCGGCGAGGCGGTGACCGCTCTCCAGGTGCAGCTGAACAAGACCGGCGCCGGGCTCACCGTCGACGGCGAGTTCGGAGCCGCGACCCGCGCCGCCGTGGAGGGCTTCCAGTCCGCGGCCGGCCTGACCGTCGACGGCGTCGTCGGCCCGCAGACCTGGCAGTCGCTGACCGGCTCCGGCTCCGGCTCGACGCCCGACCCGGGGCAGCCGGGCGAGACGTTCGCCACCCTGAACGACGAGCAGCTCTCCAACGTCCGCACGATCATCGCCGAGGGGAGGACCGCCGGTGTCCCCGAGTACGGCTGGGTGATCGCGATCGCAACGGCGATGCAGGAGTCGCGCCTGCGCAACCTCTCCGGCGGAGACCGCGACTCCGTCGGACTCTTCCAGCAGCGCCCGTCCTACGGCTGGGGCACCGCGGCCGAGCTGGTCGACCCCGTCTACGCGTCGCGCGCCTTCTACGGAGCCGCGAACAGTCCCACCAGCAACGCCGGCCTCCTCGACGTCGCCGGCTGGGAGTCGCTGCCGGTGACGGAGGCCGCGCAGGCCGTCCAGCAGTCCGGCGTGCCGGACGCCTACGAGCAGTGGGAGACCCTGGCCCGCGAGGCCGTCGAGAGCGAGGGATGAGGATCATGACCACCATCGACACGACCACCGTCGACACCGACTCCACCGTCCGACCGCGGAGCGCCCGCTCCCGCGTCCTCGCGCTGATCACCGCGCTCCTGCTCGCCGTCGGCGTCACCGTCGGCGGGGCGACGAGCGCTCAGGCGGCCGACTGGCCCGTGCTCTCCTCGGGATCCAGCGGCGACGACGTGACCACCGCGCAGTACCTGCTCCGCGGCTCCGGCCAGTCGCTCGCCGTGGACGGTGCCTTCGGCTCCGGCACTGCGAGTGCCGTGAACGCCTTCCAGTCCGCGAAGGGCCTCGCCGCCGACGGCGTGATCGGCGAGGCGACCTGGGGAGCACTCGCGGTGACCGTCCGCAGCGGCTCCACCGGCGACGCGGTCAGTGCGGCGCAGACCCAGCTGAACGCGAACGGCGCCTCCCTCGCCGTCGACGGCGTCTTCGGTGCCGGGACCGAATCCGCAGTGACCGGCTTCCAGAGCGGAGCAGGCCTGACGGCCGACGGCATCGTCGGACCTGCCACCTGGAAGGCCCTCATCGCCGGGACCGGCGGCGGCGGAGGCACGACTCCTCCGCCCAGCGGCGACGCGGCGGCCACCGCCCAGGCCATCCTCGACAACCCGGGGATCGAGCTCTACGAGCTGGGCGCCGACTCGGGCGCGGACCCGGAGTCCACCTCGCTCGTCAACATCCGCGACACGGCGGCAGGGAAGCCCGCACGGACCAGCTCCGGCGGGGACGCGGGAGTCACCGAGGTGGCCCTGGACCCGGCCATGCTTAACGGCCTGCTCCGCCTTAACACCGAGTACGGCTTCGACCTCCGCGTCACCTCCCTCGCCGGTGAGGACCACACCTCGTCGTCGCGCCACTACACCGGCCACGCGGTCGACATCGACCGGATCGACGGCGTGACCGTCCTCAACGGAGCGGACCACCAGGCCGTGCAGGACGCCTGCACCGCCCTGGGCGCGACGCTCACGCTCGGCCCGGGCAAGCCCGGCCACGACAACCACGTGCACTGCGAGTGGTGACCGGAGCGGCACGGTGAGGAGGGCGGGCGTCCACGAGGGTGCCCGCCCTCCCCCCGTCCGCGGACGGGCGTACGCTCGACGGATGAGCGCCTACGTCTCCGTCCTCGACCTGTTCAGCGTGGGGATCGGCCCGTCCAGCTCGCACACCGTCGGACCGATGCGCGCCGCCCTCGCCCTCGCCGAGCGGATCCGCGACGCCGGGCTCCTCGGCCGCGTGAGCCGGGTGGGATGCACCCTCTACGGCTCGCTCGGCTCCACCGGGATCGGCCACGGCACCCCCGACGCGGTGGTCGCCGGTCTCGCCGGCCTGGACCCCGAGACGTGCGACCCGGCGCTGGTGCGCGGGGCATGGCAGCGCCTCGACGCGGAGGGGACGATCCTGCTGGCCGGCGAGCAGCGCCTCGCGATGACGCGCGACGACGTCGTCTTCGAGCCGCGCACGAGGCTGCCGGAGCACCCGAACGCCCTCACCTTCAGCGTCTGGGTCGGCGACGACGCGCTGCCGGTGTGGGAGGAGACCTACTACTCGATCGGCGGCGGCTTCATCCGGCGCGCGGGCGAGCGCGCCGAGCTGGCTGCGCTGGCCCCGCACCCCTACCCCTTCGTCTCCGGGCTCGACCTGCTGGCGACCTGCGATCGGACCCGCTCCGGCATCGCCGAGATCGCCGCCGCGAACGAGCGCGCTCTGCACCCCGGGGTCGACATCGACGCCCGGCTCGACGCGATCTGGGACGCCATGGCCGCCTGCGTCGAGCACGGCCTGGCGACCGATGGCGTGCTGCCGGGCGGCCTGGGCGTCCGCCGCCGCGCCTCGGTGCTCCGCGAGCGGCTCGAGGCCTTCGAGGAGGATCCGCTCGACCGCGCCCGCGCGACCTCGGTGGAGTGGCTCCACGCCTTCGCCCTCGCGGTGAACGAGGAGAACGCCGCAGGCGGGCGCGTCGTGACGGCTCCGACGAACGGAGCGGCGGGCATCATCCCCGCCGTCGGGCACTACTACCTCCGCTTCGTCCCGGGCGCCGACCGCGCGGGGCTGCGCCGCTTCCTCCTCACCGCCACCGCGATCGGCTCACTCTGCAAGACGAACGCCTCGATCTCCGGTGCGGAGGCGGGCTGCCAGGGCGAGGTCGGCTCGGCCTGCGCGATGGCCGCCGGAGCGCTCTGCGCGGTGCTCGGCGGCAGTCCGCGCCAGGTCGAGAACGCGGCCGAGATCGCGATGGAGCACCACCTCGGACTGACCTGCGACCCGGTCGGCGGGCTCGTGCAGATCCCCTGCATCGAGCGGAACGCGATCGCCTCCTCCACCGCCGTGAGCGCGGCCCGCCTCGCGCTGCACGGCGACGGCGACCACCGCGTCTCGCTCGACGCGGTCATCGAGACGATGCGCCAGACCGGCATCGACATGTCGTCGAAGTACAAGGAGACGAGCGAGGGCGGCCTCGCGGTCAACGTCATCGAGTGCTGAGCGCCCGGCGGCGTCCGTGACCGTGCGTGACGCACGGGGGCGCGCATGTCGGCGGTCGCGCCTACCGTGGGGCGGGTGAGCACCTCCTCCGCCCCGTACCTCGCCCGGCCGATCGTCTCGACCCAGTGGCTCGCCGACCAGCTCGGCCGCGAGCACCTCGTCGTCGTCGACGCCAGCGTGCTGCTCGTGCCCGGCTTCGACGGGCGGCCCGGCTACCTCAGCGGCGACGAGCAGTACCTCCTCGAGGGGCATGTCCCCGGCGCCGTGTTCGGCGACCTGCTCGAGCAGCTGTCGGATCCGGCGGCTCCCCTGCCCTTCACCCGGCTCGACCCGGAGCGCTTCGCCGCCGCGACGGCCGCGCTCGGCATCGACGACGACTCGGTGGTCGTCGTGTACGACTCCGCGGTCGGCCAGTGGGCCTCGCGCCTGTGGTGGCTGCTGCGCTCGGCCGGGCACGACGCCGTCGCGGTGCTCGACGGCGGGCTCCCGGCCTGGCGGCGGGAGGAGCGCCCGATCGAGACGGGGCACGTCGAGCCCGCCGTAAGCGGAGGGATCAGCGTGCGCGAGGAGCGGCCGCTCTGGATCGACAAGGCCGGCGTCGAGAGCGTCGTGCGCGGCGAGGCTCCCGGGGCGCTGGTCTGCGCGGTCCCGCCGAAGGAGTTCACCGGGGAGGAGGGGCGCCGACCCCGCCTCGGACACCTGCCGGGCTCGCGGAGCGTCCCCGCCGGGCGGCTCGTCGACCGCGCCGACAACACGCTCCTGCCGCCGGAGCGGCTGCGGTCGCTGTTCGGAGACGCTCTCCAGGCCGAGCGGATCGTCCTCTACTGCGGGGGCGGGATCGCCGCGACGGCCGATGCACTCGCACTGGCGGTGCTCGGAGTCCACACGGCGGTCGTCTACGACGGCTCGCTCAACGAGTGGGCCGCCGACCCCGCGGCGCCACTGGTGGTCACGGCCGCGTGAGCAGCTCCTCCGGGAGGCGGGTCGTCGGAAGGGCGCAGACGAAGGCCTCGCAGGAGTAGGCGGTCGGCAGCCCCTCCCGCGAGATCCGCCCCTCGAACAGCTCGAAGCCCGCGTCCGCCCAGTCCCGGGCGCCCTCGTCGGACACGCCGACCAGCACGCCGATCCCGGCGGACCGTGCGCCCTGCACCGCCTCCGCCGCTCCGGGGCCCACGACGACCAGCTGCCGCACCGGGCGAACCAGCCGCGAAGCGAGCCCGAGCACGGCGCCGAAGCCCATCGGCTGGCCGACCGCGCCCGGAGCGATCGAGGCGACGACCGCCTCGGCCGCCTCCCGGTAGCGCTGCGATCCGGTGAGCAGGTACAGCTCGTGCGCCGCGTCCGCCGTCGCCGACAGGCCGGAGGGGTAGGCGCCCTCGGAGGGATCGGCCGCGAGCAGGAGTCCCCGCGCGGTCAGCGCCGGGTCTCCTCCCCCGGGCAGCGCGAACGGCAGCGGGCCGTCGGCCGCGTCGAGCGCGCCGTCGATCAGGGTGCGCGCCGCGACCGCGTAGCGCGGGCGGCCCTCCGCCAGGGCGAGCTCGAGGAGCCCGCCGGCCAGCATCCCGAGGTCCTCCAGCGCCGGGCGGGCCGCGGAGACGGCACCGTCGAGGGAGGCGCGCACCGCGACGCGGCCGTCGACGAGGTGCCGCTGCAGCACCGCGTCCGCCGCGCGCCGGGCGGCGTCGAGCCACTCCTCCCGTCCGAGCACGCGTCCGGCGCGGGCGAGCGCGCGGATCGCCAGGCCGTTCCAGCCGGTGACGACCTTCTCGTCGAGAGCGGGAGGCGCGAGGCGGGACCGGTCCTCGGCGAGGTAGTAGCCGCCCTCCGAGCGCTGACCGTCGACGATGCTCTCCGAGTCCTGCGCCGACGCGAAGCCGCCGCCCGGCCGCTCGAGAGTGGTCAGGAGGAACGCGGCGACCCCCTCCGCGATTCCGGTCAGCTCCTCCACCCGGGCGCCGTCGTGCCCGAGCAGGACGGCCGCGACGTCCAGCAGCTGCGCGTTGTCGTACAGCATCCGCTCGTAGTGCGGATCGCTCCAGTCGGCCTGCGTCGCGTAGCGGAAGAAGCCCCCGTCGCGGTCGCGGAGCGGGGACGCGGCCAGCGCGAGCAGCGTGCGCTCGGCGAGCGCCGCTCCCGAGGGCCGCGAGGCCAGGAGCCCGAGCACGGGGGCCACCGGGAACTTCGGGGCGCCGCCGAAGCCGCCGTGCACCCGGTCCTCCTCGTCCGCGAGTGCGCGGACGGCGCCGTCGAGCTCGGCGTCGCCGGGCAGCGCGGAATCGGCGGGCAGCGCCGCGGTCGCCTCGCGCAGAGCCGCGGCCAGGCCGCCCGCCGTCGCCTGCACCTCGTCGCGCCGCAGCCGCCACGCCTCCGAGACCGCGTCGAGGACGTCGGAGAAGGCGGGCACGCCGCCGACGGCGCGCGGCGGGAAGTAGGTGCCGGCGAAGAAGGTCTCGCCGGCGGGGGTGGCGAAGGCCGTCAGCGGCCAGCCGAGCTGCCGGGTGAACGCGCTCGCGGCCGTCAGGTAGGCCGTGTCGACGTCCGGATGCTCCTCGCGGTCGACCTTCACCGCGACGAAGTCCGCGTTCAGCCGAGCGGCGAGCACCGGATCCGAGAACGACTCCCGCGCCATCACGTGGCACCAGTGGCAGGTGGAGTAGCCGATCGACACCATCACCGGGACGTCGCGGCGCACCGCCTCGGCGAACGCCTCCTCGCCCCAGGGGAACCAGTCGACCGGATTGTCCGCGTGCGAGCGGAGGTAGGGGCTGACACTGGAGCGCAGACGATCGGCCATGCGCCCCACGCTAGACGCGGGCGGAGCCTGCGGTCAGGGGGTTGCCGCGGGACGGAGGGTCAGAAGGTCCGCGGGGCGCCGACGTCCGCGGATCTCCCCCGCCGCCCGGCCGCTCAGCGCTCGAAGAACCAGCCCGACGGCCGCTCCGTGCCGCGCACGACCGTGCCGCCTCCGCCGCTCCCGCCGCGACGGCCCACCGCCAGGTAGGCGAGGCTGCCGATGAACGGCGCGATCACGATGAACGCCACCCAGGAGACCTTCGCGACCTTCGAGAGCCTCGGGTTGGACAGCACGCCCCGGATCGCGAAGAGCAGCAGCACGATGTTCAGCACGACCAGCAGGGACTGCGGATTCATCGGGGTGCTCCACGGGATCGTGCGCCGCGGTCGACCGGCGCCGGAGCGCCCGACCGGGCAGGGTGGCCCGCGATGATTCACGAGACAGGGCATTGTCGCACGCGGCGTAGGATGGAGGGCTCATGTCAGACGTGCTCAGCATCCGCTACCCGCCCGAACTCCCCGTGTCGGCGCGGCGCGAGGACATCGCCGCCGCGATCCGCGACCACCAGGTGGTCATCGTCGCCGGCGCGACCGGATCGGGCAAGACGACCCAGCTGCCGAAGATCTGCCTGGAGCTCGGCCGCGAGAGCATCGCGCACACGCAGCCCCGGCGCATCGCCGCGCGCACCATCGCCGAGCGCATCGCGGAGGAGCTCGACGACGAGGTCGGCGGGTTGGTCGGCTACCAGGTCCGGTTCACCGACAAGGCGTCCGCCTCGACGCGGATCAAGCTGATGACCGACGGCATCCTGCTCAACGAGATGAACCACGACCGGATGCTCAGCCGGTACGACACGATCATCATCGACGAGGCGCACGAGCGCAGCCTCAACATCGACTTCCTCCTGGGCTACCTGCACCGCCTGCTGCCGCAGCGCCCCGACCTGAAGGTGATCATCACCTCGGCGACGATCGACCCGCAGAGCTTCGCGGCCCACTTCGCCGACGCCGCCGGCGAGCCCGCGCCGATCATCGAGGTCTCCGGCCGCACCTACCCGGTCGAGATCCGCTACCGCCCGCTGGTCGCCGAGGAGCCGGAGGAGGACGACGACACCGACGTCCCCGACGCGACGAGCGGCAGCCGCGACCTGATGACCGGCATCGCCGACGCTCTGGCCGAGCTGGCGCGCGAGGATCCGGGCGACGTCCTGGTGTTCCTCTCGGGCGAGAACGAGATCCGCGACGCCGAGGACGCCATCCGGGGCCGGAACCTGCCGGGCACCGAGGTGCTCCCCCTCTACGGGCGCCTGTCGGCGGCCGATCAGCACCGCGTCTTCGAGAAGGGGCGCACCCCCGGCGTCCGCCGCCGCGTCGTGCTCGCGACCAACGTGGCGGAGACGAGCCTCACCGTCCCCGGGATCCGCTACGTGATCGACGGCGGCACGGCCCGCATCTCGCGCTACAGCGCGCGCTCGAAGGTGCAGCGGCTGCCGATCGAGGCGGTGTCGCAGGCCTCCGCGAACCAGCGCTCCGGCCGCTCGGGACGCACCAGCGCGGGCATCGCGATCCGCCTCTACTCCGAGGAGGACTACCTCCGCCGCCCCGAGTACACCGATCCCGAGATCCTGCGCACGGGCCTGGCCGCGGTCATCCTGCAGATGATCTCGCTCGGACTGGGCGACATCGCCTCGTTCCCGTTCCTCACTCCGCCCGACTCCCGCGGCATCAAGGACGGCCTCGACCTGCTCACGGAGCTCGGCGCCCTCCGCGTCCCCGGCTCACCCTCCGCCGCCTCCGCCGCGCCGCGAGACGCCGCTCCGGTGCGCGGCACGCCGCCGAGCGCGCACTCGAGCGGCGTCCCGCGCAAGGGGGCGGAGGCCGCGCCGCAGCTCACGCGCATCGGGCGCGACCTCGCGCGGCTCCCCATCGATCCGCGCTTCGGCCGGATGGTGATCGAGTCGCGCCGCCACGGCGTCAGCCGCGAGGTGATGGCGATCGTCGCGGGCCTCACGATCCAGGACGTCCGCGAGCGCCCTCTCGAGCGCCGCGCGCAGGCCGACCAGCAGCACGCGCGCTTCGTCGATCCCACCAGCGACTTCCTCACCCTGCTGAACCTCTGGAACTACGTCGAGGAGAAGCAGGAGGAGCTCTCCTCGAGCGCCTTCCGGCGCCTGTGCAAGGCCGAGTACCTCAACTACCTGCGCGTGCGCGAGTGGCAGGACGTGTTCCGCCAGCTGCGCCAGCTCGCGCGCCCCCTCAAGCTCGAGCTGGGCGAGCCGAAGGTCGACCCCGACGGGATCCACCGGAGCCTCCTGGCCGGCCTGCTCTCGCACCTGGGCATCAAGGACACCACCTCGCAGCAGGCGCAGCGCGCGGCGAAGAGCCGCGAGCGCCAGAACGTGCAGTACATCGGCGCCCGCAACGCGAAGTTCTCGATCTTCCCCGGCAGCGCCCTGGCCAAGAAGCTCCCCGACGCGGTGATGAGCGCTGAGCTGGTCGAGACCAGCCGCCTCTTCGCCCGCTCGAACGCCGCGATCGATCCGGCCTGGGCCGAGGCGATCGCGGGCGACCTCGTCAAGCGGCAGTTCAGCGAGCCGCACTGGGAGAAGGCGCAGGGCGCGGCCGTCGCCTACGAGAAGGTCACGCTCTACGGCGTGCCGATCATCGCCCGCCGCCGCGTGCAGTTCTCGCGGATCGACGCCTCGTACGCCCGCGAGCTGTTCATCCGGCACGCCCTCGTCGAGGGCGAGTGGGAGTCGCGCCACGCCTTCGACCGCAAGAACCGGGCCCTGCGGGCCGAGCTCGAGCGGCTGGAGGAGCGCACGCGCCGCCGCGACCTGCTCGTCGACGACGAGGCCGTGTTCGACTTCTACGACCGCCGACTCCCCCGCGACATCACCTCGGTGCGCTCGTTCGACTCCTGGTGGCGGACGACCCAGCACGACGAGCCCGACCTGCTGACGATGACGCAGGAGACGCTCCTCCCCGAGGACGCGGAGCAGATCGACGAGACCGCGTTCCCCACGCAGTGGCGCCAGGCCGACCAGCGCTTCCGCCTCTCGTACCGGTTCGAGCCGGGGACGGAGGAGGACGGAGTGACGGTGCACGTGCCGCTCGCGCTCCTGCCCCGCGTGACGCCCCTCGGCTTCGACTGGCTGGTGCCGGGACTCCGGGCCGAGCTGGTCACCGCGATGATCAAGGCGCTGCCCAAGCACCTGCGCCGGAACGTGGTGCCCGCGAACGACTGGGCGCGCAAGCTCACCGCGTCCCTGCCGCACGACGTGCCGAACCCGCCGACGGAGTCGTTCGCGGCGACCCTGGCCGGAGCGATCCGCCGCGAGGCCGGCGTGGTGGTGCAGCCCGAGGACTTCGACCTCGAGCGCATCCCCTCGCACCTGCGGGTCACCTTCGCCGTCGCCGACGAGCGGGGGCGCACGGTCGCCGCCGGCAAGGAGCTCGCCCCGCTGGCCGAGCGCCTGCGCGGTCGGGTCCGCGACGAGGTCGCCCGCGTGGTCGAGGCCCGGGTCCCCGACGCGCTCGAGCGCCGGGGCCTGAAGACCTGGGACATGCCGGAGCTGCCCCGCGTCACCGACACCCGGCAGGGCGGGAACACCATCCGCGCCTACCCCGCCCTGATCGACGACGGCGACTCGGTCTCGATCCGCCTGCTGGCCACGGCCGAGGACCAGGCGCGCGAGCACCCGAGAGGCGTCCGCCGCCTCCTCCTGCTCGCGACGCCGAGCCCCGTCGCCTACGTGCAGCAGCACCTCACCTCGAACGAGAAGCTCGTGCTCGCGCAGAGCCCGTACCAGAACACGACCGCGCTCTTCACCGACTGCCTGCTCGCCTGCGTCGACGCGGTCCTCTGGCGGATGAAGCCCGACGGGATGCTCTTCCTCCGCGCCGAGTTCGACGCCGTGCGCGACCGGGTCTCGGCGAGCGTCATGGACGCGATGTTCGAGACCGTGAAGACGGTCACGACGATCCTCACCACCGCCCGGGGCGTCGAGAAGGCGCTCAAGGCCTCGACGAGCATGGCGCTCCTGCCCGCCCTCACGGATGCGCGGGAGCAGCTCTCCGGCCTGGTCTACCCGGGCTTCGTCTCGGCGACCGGAGTGGAGCGGCTGCGGCACCTCCCGCGCTACCTCGGCGGAATCACCGAGCGCTTCGGAAAGATCGCCGAGAACGTCGGGCGCGACCGCGTCTGGCTGAACGAGGTGCAGGCGGCCCAGGAGCTCTACCGCTCGGCAGGCGGCGTCGTGCCGCTGCCCGCGCACGCCCCGGAGCGGATCGCGCGCGCCCGCTGGATGATCGAGGAGCTGCGGGTGAGCTTCTTCGCGCAGTCGCTCGGCACCGCCGAGAGCGTGTCGCTGCAGCGGATCCGCAAGGTGCTGGCCGGCTGACGCGCCCCTCCGCCGAGGGAACCGCGACCCGTCGAGGGACCCTCGGGCAGCGGTCTCCCTCGACGAACCGCAGTCCCCTCCGGAGCGCTAGTGTCGTCCGGTGGGCAGCTACACCGATCTCCTGAAGACCCCCGGGGTGGGGCGCATCATCCTCGCGCAGCTGACCGCGCGCTTCCCGTTCGGGATGCTCTCGCTGGCGTTCCTCCTGCACGTGGAGCGGGTGCACCACTCCTACGCCGCCGCCGGCCTGGTGCTCGGCTCGATGTCGATCGGGCAGGCCATCGCCGGGCCGCTGACCAGCCGCCTGATGGGGCGGCTCGGGATGCGCCGCGTGCTGACGATCACCCTCGTGGTCTGCGCGGGCGCGATCATCGCGATGGCCGTGCTCCCGCTCGAGGTGTGGCAGTTCGTCGTGATCGGGTTCGTCGCCGGCCTGAGCATGCCGCCGGTGCAGCCCGCCGTGCGGACCATCTACCCCAAGATGGTCACCAGCTCGCAGCTGACCCCGCTCTTCTCGCTCGACGCCTCCGCTCAGGAGATCATCTGGGTGCTCGGCCCGGTGCTGGCGACGCTCGTGTCGATCCAGGTGTCGACGGTCGCGGGCATCCTGACCGCCGCCGCGTTCCTGATCGGCGGCGGGATCTGGTTCATCGCCTCGCCCGAGGTGGGCCGCGTCCGCATCCCGCGCTCGAAGCGCCGCCTCGGCGTGGTGCTCACGAAGCCCCCGGTGCTGCTGGCCACGGTCGTCGGCTTCCTCCTGATCGGCGCCTGCTCGGCGGTCGAGGCGGGCGTCGTCGCGGTGTTCGGCGAGGGCGGAGTCGAGTCGGGCGTCGTGCTCGCCGTGTTCGCGGCGGGCTCCCTGGTCGGCGGCCTCGCCCTCGGCCACATCCCGATCAGCCGGTGGGCGACCGCGCGGCGGATGCTGATCGTCACGGTCGGCATGGGCCTGGCGGCGGTCTCGACCGACTTCTGGTGGCTGTGCGTCACGCTGTTCCTCGCCGGCATCGGCATCGCTCCCGCTCTCGCGGCGCTGTTCGCGATCACCGCCTCGAGCGTGCGCTTCTCGGACACGGCGGAGGCCTACGGCTGGGTCGGCACCGGTCAGCTGATCGGCGCGGCGCTGGGCTCCGCGATCGCCGGCGTGCAGATCGACCAGGCCGGGCCGACCGCCGCCATCGTCGTCGCCGCGGCCTTCGCCCTGGTCGGCTTCCTGGTGCCCCTGCTCGGCCGCCGGTACCACCCGGATCTCCGCGGGCGCGACGCCAGCCCGCTTCCCGACACCGAGCCGGTCACGCTGCCCTCCTAGGCCGCCACCCCGGTTGTCCGGCGCCTGTCGAGCACCCTAGGGTGAAGGCCCACGACGGCGAGGGGGCGGCATGGGACTGCGGGAGGACGCGGAGGAGCTGGTGCGCGAGCACCGGCGCGCCGCCGCCCGGACCGACCTCCTCGACCCCTGGTCCGATCCGGAGACCCCGGAGTGGTGCACCGAGCTCGCCGCCGCGCTCTGGCAGGGGTCCTTCCGCCCGAGTCCCGTCTACTTCCGCCGCGAGGAGTCCTCCCACGCCTGGCGCGGCCCGCACTCGACCCGCCTGCACCACCTCGGCTACGGGTGGCAGCTCACCGCGCACCGCGAGCAGCACGGGGTCGTCGCCTCCGAGACGGCGGTGGTCCTCGAGACGGGCTCCCTCTGGCGCGGACTCGGCATCGGCCGGCGCCCCGTGCGCGCGCTCCGAGGCCGACTCGGCGTCGAGGGCCTGCAGGCGGGCCACGACGTGCACTTCGCCGTGCGCGGCATCGACGAGCGCAGCGACGCGGAGCGCGCCGAGCGGCGCCTCCTCTTCGGGGTGGCCGGTCTCGCGGCGCTGATCGAGGACGACGTGCACGTGGGACCGCACGGCGAGCTCGACTGGAGCGTCTGAGGCGCATGCCAGCATGGGAGGCATGAGCGTCCCCCTGATCCCCCTCAACGACGGCCGCGCGATCCCCCAGCTCGGGCTCGGCGTCTACAAGATCGGCGACGAGGAGGCGGCCCGCACGGTCGCCGTCGCCCTGGAGGCCGGCTACCGGCACGTCGACACCGCCACCCTCTACGGCAACGAGCGCGGAGTCGGCGAGGGGATCCGCGCGAGCGGCCTCCCCCGCGAGCAGGTCTTCGTGACGACCAAGGTCTGGAACGACGACCACGGCTTCGACGAGACGCTCGCCGCCTTCGACCGGAGCCTCGAGCTGCTCGGCACCGACTACGTCGACCTCTACCTCGTGCACTGGCCGATCCCCTCGCGCGACCGCTACGTCGACACCTACCGCGCCCTCGAGCGCCTGCAGCGCGAGGGGCGGGCCCGCTCGATCGGCGTCTCGAACTTCGCGGAGGAGCACGTGCAGCGCCTGCTCGACGAGACGGGAGTGGTGCCGGCGATCAACCAGGTCGAGCTGCACCCGCGGCTGCCCCAGGAGGAGCTGCGCGCCTTCGACGCCGCCCACGGGATCGTCACCGAGGCGTGGTCGCCGCTGGCCCGCGGGCGCCTCCTCGACGAGCCGGCCCTGGCCCGCGTCGCCGCGAAGCACGGCGTCTCGCCGGCGCAGGCGGTGCTGCGCTGGCACGTGCAGCTCGGCGTCGTCGTGATCCCGAAGTCGGTGACGCCGGAGCGGATCCGCGAGAACCTGGACGTCTTCGGCTTCGCCCTCGACGACGAGGACCTCGCCGCGATCGCCGGGCTCGCGACCGGTGAGCGCACCGGCCGCGACCCGCGCTTCGACTGAGGCTCCGGCGATGACGGCGGGCAGGGTCCTGCTCCTGCACGGCCTGGGCGGCTCGGGCCGCACCTGGTGGCGGCTGAGCCGCGAGCTGACCGCGGCGGGCTGGAGCGCCTCCGCTCCCGACCTGCGCGGACACGGCGACGGGCCGCGCGGCGGCTCCTCCCGCCACGACGCCTACGCCGACGACGCCCTCGCGCGGGGACCGTTCGACCTCGTCGTCGGGCACTCGCTCGGCGGAGCGGTCGCGGTGCGCGCCGCCGCCCGCGACTCCGGCTGGGCGGGGCGCCTGGCGCTGCTGGACCCGGTGCTCCGGCTCGCCCCGGAGCAGCGGGCCGCCGTCCGCGCGGGCGAGCTCGCCGGTCTCTCGGTCTCGGCCGAGGAGCTCGCGGTCGTGCAGCCGCTCTGGGACGAGCGGGACCGGGCCGAGAAGCTCGCCGCGGTGCGGGCCGCCGATCCGGCCGCGGTCGCCGCGACGATCGACGACAACGACCCGTGGGACCTGCTGGCGGACCTGCCGGGCCTCCGCCCGCCGGTCCTCGTGCTGGCCGGCGATCCGCAGGTCGAGACGCTGCTCCCTCCCTCCCTCGCCGCCCTGGTGCTGCGCGCGAATCCGCGCATCCGGTACGCGGTCGTGGCCGGCGCAGGTCACAGCCCCCACCGCGACCGTCCGGAGGAGACGCTCGCGATGCTCCGCGAGTGGGCCGAGAGCCCGGCGACGGCCTGATCCGCTCGCCGACCCGGTCCGTGTTTCGTGCGGATGAAATCTGGCAGGGGGGACTGGGCCGCACCGTTTCCTGTGAATACCCTCGCAGAGGACGCGATCCCCTCCCAGTCTTCGGGAGGTGCGCGTCGGGGCCGCCGACGCGGCGGCCCGTTCTCGAGGAGAGGGAGCCCCAGTGGCGCGAACCACCACGAACACCCCGAGCGGCCGCCGACGCCGCTCGCTGATCGGCTCGAGCGCGATGATCGGAGCGGGCGCCCTCGTCGCCGGCTTCGCCTTCGCGCCGACGGCGAGCGCCGTCGAGCCGGTCGACTTCGCCGACACCGTCACGGTCGACGGCATCATGACCCACCTGGAGGCGCTCCAGTCGATCGCGGACGCCAACGGCGGCACCCGCGCGATCGGCACCCCGGGCTACGAGCTGAGCGGCGAGTACGTGGAGAAGGTCCTCGCGGACGCCGGCTACACGACGCAGCGCCAGGACTTCACCACCGCGACGCAGACGATCGACGCGTTCACGTTGACCACCGGGACCGGCGCCGTCGGCACCCCGATGGAGTTCACTCCGTCGACGCCCGAGGGCGGCGTGACCGGCGAGCTCATCGCCCCCGTCGATCCGCTCGGCTGCACCACGGACGCCTGGACCGGCCTCGACGCCACCGGGAAGGTCGCGCTCGTCAGCCGCGGCTCCTGCAGCTTCCTCGAGAAGTCGGTCGCCGCCGGTGCCGCCGGCGCCGCCGCGATCATCATCTACGACAACGCGCCGAGCGACGCCCTCAACGGGACGTTCGGCGGACAGGACGAGGCCGCCGTCCCCGGCGTCGGCGTCACGCAGGCCGAGGGTCAGGCGCTGCTGGCGTCGCTCCCCGCGAGCGTCTCGGTCCTCATCGACCAGACGACGACCGAGGTGGAGACCTTCAACATCGTCACGGAGACCCCGGGCGGCGACCACGACAACGTGGTCATGCTCGGCGCGCACCTCGACAGCGTGCCCGCCGGCCCCGGCATCAACGACAACGGCTCCGGATCCGCGACGCTGCTCGAGACGGCCGTGCAGCTGGCCGCCGCGGGCGACACGACCAACGCGGTCCGCTTCGCCTGGTGGGGCGCCGAGGAGGTGGGCCTGGTCGGCTCCTACACCTACGTCGACTCCCTGACGGAGGAGGACGCCTCGAAGATCGCGACCTACATGAACTTCGACATGGTCGCCTCGCCGAACTACGTGATCTCCGTCTACGACGCGGACCAGTCCACCTACGAGGCCCCCGTGGACGTGCCCGCCGGCTCGATCGCGACCGAGAAGGCGTTCACCGACTACTTCGACTCGATCGACCAGCCCTGGATCGACACCGCGTTCGACGGCCGCAGCGACTACGACGGCTTCATCTCGGTCGGCATCCCGTCCTCGGGCGTCTTCACCGGCGCCGACGACGTCAAGACGGAGGAGGAGGTCGCGCTGTTCGGCGGCACCGCCGGCATCACGCACGATCCGAACTACCACTCCGCCGCCGACGACATCGACAACATCAACCAGGAGGCGCTCGGCATCACGTCGAAGGCCATCGCCTTCGTGACCGCCTCGTTCGCCGCGGACACCTCCGCGATCGACGCCGAGAAGGACCCGACCACGCCGACCCCGACGCCGGAGCCCACCGTGGCCCCGACCGCCGAGCCGACCGTCGCTCCGACCGCGCAGCCGACCGTCGCCCCGACGACCGCGCCCACCACCGCGCCGACGGCCGCTCCCACCCCGAGCAGCACGCCGACCGCCGTGGCGCCGCACCCCGGCGGCCGCCCGCCCCTGGCCTCGACGGGAGCCGACATCGGCCTGCCGCTGGGCCTCGGCGGACTGCTGATCGCGGGCGGCGTCGGCGGGCTTCTGCTCGCCGCGCTGCGCCGCCGGAGCGCCGAGCGCGGCTAGCCGCCACCGCCCCGGAGCCGTCCGGCCGTCGCTCCGCGACGACCGGACGGCTCCGTCGTTCCGCCCTGAGGGGACCCCGGACCGTCGAGACCGCCCGCTGCAGCGGGTCCCTTCGACGGTCGGGGGCTCCCTCACGTCCGACAGGGCTTCCGGCGGCCGGGGGACACGGTGTTCACTGGGCGCATGCGAGCCATCTGGAAGGGCGCGATCACCTTCGGCCTGGTCAACGTGCCGGTGAAGATCTACAGCGCGACCGAGGACCACGACATCCCGCTGCATCAGGTCCACGACAAGGACGGCGGACGGATCCGGTATCAGCGCAAGTGCGAGATCTGCGGCGAGGTCGTCACCTTCGACCACATCGACAAGGCCTACGACGACGGCGAGCGCACCGTGGTCCTGTCCAAGGACGAGCTCAAGGCGCTGCCGGAGGAGCGCGACCGTGAGATCGACGTCGTGCAGTTCGTGCCCAGCGGTCAGGTCGACCCGATCATGTTCGACCGCGCCTACATCCTGGAGCCCGACTCCTCCTCCCCCAAGGCCTACGTCCTGCTGCGCCGCACCCTCGAGCAGACGGACCGCACCGCGATCGTCGAGTTCGCGCTGCGGCAGAAGACCCGCCTCGCCGCGCTGCGCGTGCGCGGCAAGCTCCTGATGCTGCAGACCCTGCTCTGGGCGGACGAGGTGCGGGAGGTCGAGTTCCCGTCGCTGGAGGGCAGCACCCGGATCGCGGCGCGCGAGCTCGAGATGTCGGCGCACCTGGTCGACTCCTACTCCGAGGACTTCGACGCCGCGAAGTTCCACGACGCGTACCAGGAGGAGCTGCGCACGCTGATCGACGCCAAGATCGAGCAGGGCGACGCCCTCGACACCGCCGCGACCTTCGGCGAGGCGCCGGAGGAGGAGGGCGGCGGCGAGGTGCTCGACCTGATGGAGGCGCTCAAGCGCTCGGTCGAGCGCAGCCGCGGGGCGAAGGGTGCGCCGGCGGAGGAGGCTCCCGCCGAGAAGAAGGCGGCGACGACGCCTGCCCCGAAGAAGGCGGCGAAGGCTCCGGCGACGACCGCCGCGAAGAAGAAGCCCGCGGCGAAGAGAGCCGACCCGGAGAAGGGCGCCGACGCGCCTGCGAAGAAGCGGACCCCGAAGAAGACTGCGGCGGCGGAGAAGGCGGCGTCCTAGCCCCGCCGGATGCGGAGGGTCGGGGTCGGACGGAGCCTCAGGCCCGCTCGGCCGCCCGGTCGGGCTCGTCGGCCGCGTCCAGCTCGTCCACGTCGTCGAGGTCGACCGCGACCGAGCTGACCAGCGCGAGCAGCGCCTCCGCGTAGGCGTTCTCGGCCGCCGCGTCCTCGAAGGTCCGCGCCCGGCCGCCGAGCTCGACCTCGACGGCGAACCCCGCCTCCGGCTCCGCGAGGCGACGGAGGGAGCGGAAGGTCCCGCGGAGGAGCTCGCGCAGCTGGTCCTCCCGCGGCAGCCAGAGCGAGTCCTCCAGGGAGACGGAGTCGAGCGCCCATTCCGTGGTGCCGTTGAAGCCGAGGACGGTCCCGCTCGGGTACTCGTGCGCCTCGATGGTCATGTCGCTGACGGTGAAGACGTCGCCGTCGAAGCCCTCCCGCTCGATGCGGAAGCGGTCACCGGTGCGGGGCGTCCAGCGCACGCCCGCCGTGCGCAGGGCACGGGCCAGCTCGAAGGAGATCATCCGACGAGTGTGGCCCGCGAAGCCGCGAACGCGCCGCGAGCGGCACCCGCGCGCCCCGATGTCGGTGGATGAGTTTACGTTCATGAAACGTCCGGTTCACAGGCCGGGCACCCGCACTGCATAGCGTGACCATGCGTGCCCCTTCCGGGGGTGCGCTGGCCGCCCCCGCGGCGACGACGCTGCGACCGCTCTTCCGAGCGGCGATCGAGAGGACCACCATGCCCGACTCTCCCACCCCGCCCGACCGCCGCCGGAGGCGCGGGCTCGGCCTGGCGGCCCTGACCGGACTGGCCCTGGCGGCCGCTCCGCTGGTCGCGACCTCCGCCGCGGCCGCGCCCTCGGGCGACGAGCTCGTCATCAGCGAGGTCTTCGCCCGCGGAGGCTCCGCCGGTGCCGCGTTCAGCAACCGCTACGTGGAGCTCTACAACCCCACCGCCGCCGAGATCGCCCTCGGCGGCCTCTCGATCCAGTACCGCTCGGCGACCGGCACCGCGAACCCCACCACGACCGTGCCGCTCACCGGCTCGGTGCCCGCCGGCGGCCACTTCCTGCTCGCCGGCGCCAGCAACGGCACCAACGGCGCGGCCCTGCCTACGCCCGACCAGAGCGCGAACGGCCTCAACATGGCCGCCGCGGGCGGCACCCTCTTCCTCGTCGACGGGACCTCGGCGCTCGTGGCGCCGCCCACGGGCGCCGCCGCCCAGCCGGACGCGGTGATCGACCTCGTGGGCTACGGCACCTCGAACACCTTCGAGTCGTCCGTCGCCACGGTGCCCTCCCTCACCCAGACGATCGCCCGCGCGGACACCGCCACCGGCGACACCGACGTCAACTCGGCCGACTTCGCGCTCGGCGCACCGACCCCGCAGGCCGCGGGCGGAGGATCCGAGCCCGAGCCCACGACGCCGCCGACGACGACCCCGCCGACCACTCCCCCGACGACCCCTCCGGCCGAGATCCCGGCCGTCTCCATCGCGGAGATCCAGGGCACCGGCGACGCGTCGCCGCTCGTCGGCAGCACCGTCACCACCTCCGGCGTCGTCACCGCGCGCTACCCGTCCGGCGGCTACAACGGCTACGTCATCCAGACCCCCGGCACCGGCGGCGAGAGCTCGCGCACGGCCTCCGACGCCGTCTTCGTCTTCTCCTCCGCCTCCGTCGGGTCGGTCGCGATCGGCGACCACCTGCGCATCACCGGCGAGGTGAGCGAGTACAACGGCCTGACCGAGCTCACCCCGACCTCGGCCGCGACCGTCGTGAAGCTCGACGGCGCCGCCGCAGCGCCGGTCCCGGCCGCTGTCGCGCTCCCCCGCACCGCCGCCGAGCGCGAGGTGCTCGAGAGCATGCTGATCGCTCCGCAGGGCGCCTACACGGTCACCGACACCTTCGACCTGAACAGCTTCGGCTCGGTCGGCCTCGCCGCCGGCACGTCCCCGCTGCTCACGCCGACCGAGGTCGCCCGCCCCGGCTCGCCGGAGCTCGCGGCCGTCGTCGCCGACAACGCCGCCCGCGCGATCACCCTCGACGACGGCGCCTCGATCAACTTCCTCGGCGCCGCCGCGAACAAGGCGATCCCGCTGCCCTACCTCACCACCACCGCGCCGATCCGCGTGGGTGCTCCGGCGACCTTCACCCGCCCCGTCGTCCTCGACTACCGCAACGGCGGCTGGGCCTTCCAGCCCACCACGCAGCTGACCGTCGAGAACGCCGGCGACGTGCAGCCCGCGACCTTCGCGAACACCCGGACCGCGAAGCCCGAGGCCGTCGGCGGCGACCTCTCGATCGCGTCCTTCAACGTGCTCAACTACTTCTCCACCACCGGCGACTCGATCACCGGCTGCACCTTCTACACCGACCGCGACGGCGACCCCGTCACGGTCAACAGCGGCTGCGACGCCCGCGGAGCGGCGAACGCCGACGACCTCGAGCGCCAGCAGGCCAAGATCGTGACCGCGATCAACACCCTCGGCGCGGGCGTCGTCTCGCTCGAGGAGATCGAGAACTCGGCCAAGTTCGGCAAGCCGCGCGACGAGGCCCTCGACACCCTGACCGCCGCGCTGAACACGGCGGCCGGCTCCGAGGTCTGGGCCTACGTCCCCTCCCCCGCAGCGCTCCCCGCGCTCGCGGACGAGGACGTCATCCGCACCGCCTTCATCTACAAGAAGGCCGTCATCGAGCCGGTCGGCGAGTCCGTCGTGCTCAACGACACGGTGAACTTCTCGAACGCCCGCAAGCCCCTCGCCCAGGAGTTCCGCCTCCTCGGCGACAGCGCCAGCGAGTTCGTCGCGATCGTGAACCACTTCAAGTCGAAGGGCTCCGGATCCGGCGCCGACGCCGACCAGGGCGACGGCCAGGGCGCCTCGAACGCCTCGCGCGTGAAGCAGGCGACCGCCCTCGTCGCCTTCGCCGACCGCCTCCGCACCGAGAAGGCCACCGAGCTCGTCTACCTGCTGGGCGACTTCAACGCCTACTCGAAGGAGGACCCGGTGAAGGTGATCACCGACGCCGGCTACATCGACCAGGGTGCGAAGGACGGCAAGTACTCGTACTCGTTCGACGGCGCGGTCGGCTCGCTGGACCACGTCTTCGCCTCGCCCGCGGCCGACAGGACGGTCACCGGGGTCGACACCTGGAACATCAACAGCGGCGAGTCCGTGGCACTGGAGTACAGCCGCTACGACTACAACGCGACGATCTTCTACGACACCTCGGCGTACCGCTCCAGCGACCACGACCCGGTCGTCGTCGGCCTCGACCTGCCCGAGACCCAGACGGACCCGGAGCCCGAGCCCGTCACGGTCATCGACGTCGCGACCACCGCCTCCACCAAGCGCCTCGCCGTCGTGCGGACGCTGACGGTGTCGGCGGTGAACAACGGCGACGAGACGGTCTCGATCGAGATCACGACGGCGTACGGCAGCAAGACGAAGAAGACGGTCAAGCCCGGCCAGTCGTTCACGGTCAAGACCGTGACCGTCTTCAAGCCCATCAAGGCCGGCACGGCGACCATCGAGGTCACCGCGCCCGACGGCACCGAGCGCGTCTACAAGCAGGCGTACCGCGGCGCCTGATCCCGCGCGACCCCTGACCTCGACGAGCTCCGGCTCCTAGAGTTCGGGGATGCCCGAGGGAGACAGTGTGCACCGTCTCGCCGCCCGCCTCAGGCGGGCGGCGGACGGTCGCACCGTCCTCGAGGGCGAGCTGCGCTCCGGGGACGCGGCCGGCACCTCCCTCGCCGGGCTGAGGATCATCGAGCACGACACCCACGGCAAGCACCTCCTCACCCGCTTCTCCGGCGGAACGACCCTGCACACCCACCTGCGGATGCAGGGCTCCTGGACCGTGACCGCTCCCGGCCGAGCGGTCCCCCGCTCGGTGCAGAAGGACGTCCGCGTCCGCCTCCGCCTCGACGACGACTCGACCGTGTGGGGCATCGACCTCCCGGTCGTCGAGCTCCTCGCCACCCGCGACGAGCCGCGCGCCGTCGGGCACCTCGGGCCCGACCCGCTCCGCGCGGACTGGGACGCCGACGAGGCCGTCCGGCGCCTCTCCCGCCTCCCGGACCGGCCCGTCGTCGCCGCACTCCTCGACCAGCGCTGCCTCGCGGGTCTCGGCAACCTCTGGGCCAACGAGGTCTGCTTCCTCCGCGGGGTCTGGCCCTGGCGGCCGATCGGCTCCCTCGACGTCCGCGCCCTCGTGGCGACCGCGGCGAGAGGCCTCCGCGCCTCCGTCACGATCCCGGGGATGTTCCAGACCACCACCGGTGACACCCGCCGCGGCGAGCGGCACTGGGTCGCGGGGCGCGCCGGGCGCCCGTGCCTGCGCTGCGGCACGACGGTGCTCGTCCGCGACGAGGTCCGCGACGACCCCGAGCAGCGCCGCACCTGGTGGTGCCCGCACTGCCAGCCGGAGCAGGCGACCGCCGCCTGAAGCCCGCGTACCGCTGCCGACGGCCCGTGCGTAGGCTGGCCGCATGACGAACGAGTGGGGAACTCCGGATCCGTCCGCCCGGCGAGACCGGTCCGCGGAGGTCGTCCCGGCGGCCGCCTCCGGCGAGGAGGTGGAGACCGCCCGCGTCGAGGACGCCGAGCGCGCGCTCGCCGTGCGCGAGGTCAAGCGGCGCCGCGACTTCCTGGGATCGGTCGGCGGGTGGGCGAGCGTCTCGGCGATCACGACCGCCGTCTGGGTCGGCACAGGGGCCGACGGCTACTTCTGGCCGATCTGGCCGATGATCGGGATCGGGATCGGCGTCGTCGGCCAGGCCGCGTCGATCTGGGGTCCCGCCCGCAAGGAGATCACCGAGGCGGACATCGCCGCCGAGATGCAGCGCCGGGAGAAGCGCGGCCGCTGATCAGTCCAGGCGGCCGACCGAGGTGACGCGGACGACGGCCGCACCCTGCTCGTCCGATTCGGCGAGGTCGACGGTCGCCGAGATCCCCCAGTCGTGGTCGCCGGCCGGATCGTCGAGGATCTGCCGCACGAGCCACTGCGTCGGCTCCTCCGTGACGAGCAGCATCTTCGGCCCCCGGGCGTCGGGCCCGATGCCGATGCTGTCGTGCTCGTCGTAGTAGTCGTCCAGCGCGGCGCCCCACGCGTCGGCGTCGAAGCCGGCGGCGGCGTCGAGCTCGCCGAGCGCCTCGTGGTCGTCGAGGGCGGCGAGGGTCACCCGGCGGAACATCTCGTTGCGCACCAGCACGCGGAAGGCGCGGTGGTTCGCGGTGAGGCGGCGCGGAGCGGGCGGCACGATCGCCTGGTCCGCCGCGTGGAGCGCCGGATTGACCAGCTCCTCCCACTCGTCGACCAGCGAGGAGTCGACCTGGCGCACGAGCTCGCCCAGCCACTCGATCAGGTCGTGCAGCTCCTCGTTCTTCAGCTCGTCGGGGATGGTCTGCCGGGCCGCGCGGAACGCGTCGGACAGGTAGCGCAGCACCAGTCCCTCCGAGCGGGAGAGCTTGTAGAACGCGGTGTACTCGCCGAAGGACATCGCCCGCTCGTACATGTCGCGCACGACCGACTTCGGCGAGAGCTCGAAGTCCTTCACCCACGGCTGCGCCGCGGTGTAGGTCTCGAAGGTCGCCTCGAGGAGCTCCTCGAGCGGCTTGGGGTGCGTGACGGACTCGAGCAGCTCCATCCGCTCCTCGTACTCGATCCCGTCGGCCTTCATCGCCGCGACGGCCTCGCCGCGGGCCTGGAACTGCTGGGCCCCCAGGATCGGGCGCGGGTCGTCGAGGGTCGCCTCGAGCACCGAGATCACGTCGAGCGCGAAGCTCGGCGACTCCGGGTCGAGAACGTCGAACACGGCCAGCGCGAACGGCGAGAGCGGCTGGTTGAGCGCGAAGTTCGGCTGCAGGTCGACGGTCAGGCGGATGCGGGTCACGCCGTCGGCGCCGACGCTCTGCTCGACCACGCCCGCCTCCCGCAGCGTCCGGTAGATGCCGAGCGCCCGGCGGGCGAGCTGCAGCTGCCGCTTCCACGGCTCGTGGTTGTCGAAGATCAGGGCGTGCACGTTCGCGTAGGCGTCGCCGCCGCGGGCGATCACGTTCAGCAGCATCGCCGACGTGATCGTCATGTGCGAGGTCAGCGTCTCGGGCTCGGCGTCGACGAGCTTGCGGAAGCTCGGCTCGCCCCAGCTGACGAAGCCCTGCGGCGCGCGCTTGGCGACCCACTTCCTCCGCTTCTTCGGGTCGTCGCCCATCTTGTCGAGAGCCTTCCGGTTCTCGGACTCGTGCTCGGGGGCCTGCACGACCACGGTCCCGGCGGTGTCGTACCCCGCGCGACCGGCGCGGCCGGCGATCTGGTGGAACTCGCGGGCCGAGAGCTGGCGGGTCCGGGTGCCGTCGTACTTGGTCAGCGCGGTGAGCAGCACGGTGCGGATCGGGACGTTGATGCCGACGCCGAGGGTGTCCGTGCCGCAGATCACGCGCAGCATGCCCTGCTGGGCGAGCTGCTCGACCAGGCGGCGGTACTTCGGCAGCATGCCCGCGTGGTGCACGCCGATCCCCAGCCGGAGCAGCCGGGAGAGGGTCTTGCCGAACGCGGTGGTGAAGCGGAAGCCGCCGATCACCTCGGCGATGCGGTCGCGGTGCTCGCGGGTGGCGATGTTCGCGCTGGTGAGCGCCTGCGCACGCTCGAGAGCGGCCGCCTGCGAGAAGTGCACGACGTAGACCGGCGACTGGTTCGTCGAGAGCAGCTCCTCGATGGAGTCGTGGATCGGCGCGATCTCGTAGAAGTAGTGCAGCGGCACCGGGCGCTCCACGCCGGTGACCCGGGCGGTCTCCCGGCCCGTACGGCGGCTGAGGTCGGCGGCGAGCGCCGTCACGTCGCCGAGGGTGGCCGACATCAGCACGAACTGCACGTGCGGGAGGGTGAGCAGCGGCACCTGCCACGCCCAGCCGCGCGCCGGGTCCGCGTAGAAGTGGAACTCGTCCATCACGACCTGGTCGACCGGGGTGTCCTCGCCGTGCCGGAGCGCGAGGTTCGCGAGGATCTCGGCCGTGCAGCAGATGATCGGCGCGTCGGCGTTCACCGAGGAGTCGCCGGTGACCATCCCGACGTTGGAGGCGCCGAAGACGTCGACCAGCGCGAAGAACTTCTCGGAGACGAGCGCCTTGATCGGCGCCGTGTAGAAGCTGCGGCGTCCGGAGGCGAGCGCCGCGGCGTGCGCGCCGATCGCGACGAGCGACTTCCCGGTGCCGGTGGGCGTCGAGAGGATCAGGTTGGAGCCGGAGGCGATCTCGAGCATGGACTCGTCCTGCGCCGGGTAGAGCGGGAGGCCGCGCGACTCCGCCCACTCGGTGAAGGCCAGGTAGACCGCGTCGTCGTCGACGCGCCCGTCCGCGTCGGGCGTCGGCATCCGGTCGAGCAGCGTCGAGGTCATCCCCCCATCCTCCCAGCCCGCGGCCCGTCGCTCAGGTGCGATCCGTCACGGACGGCCCGTGCGCCCCCGCCTCACGGGCCGCGGGTGACGGATCGGTCCGCCCTAGCGAGGGCGCCGTCGACGAGCCCGACGACGCGGTCGGCATCGGCCAGCACGGAGGGGTCGTGCGAGACGCAGACCACGGTCGCGCCGCGGTCCGCCTCCGCACGCAGGACCGACCGGATCCGCTCCGCACTCGCCGAGTCGAGGCCGGTGGTGGGCTCGTCCAGGAGCAGCAGGCCGGCCCCGCGGGCGAGCCCCTGGGCGAGGAGCGCCCGCTGCCGCTGACCGCCGGAGAGCACCGCGAAGGGCTCCCGGGCGAGCGCGGCGATCTCCATCCGCTCGAGCGCGGTGGCGATCGCGTCCGCCGCGCGCGCGTCGCTGCGGCGGAGGCGGCCGAGCCGGCCCCAGGTGCCCACCGCGACCACGTCGCGCACCGTCACCGGGAGGCGGTCCGGGATCGACGCCCGCTGCGGCACGAAGGCGATCGCTCCGGTGACGTCCCGCGTGCCGGACGTCAGTGGACGCACTCCCGCGATCACCTCCAGGAGCGTCGACTTGCCGGCGCCGTTCGGCCCGGCGATCACGGTGAGCGAGCGCGCGGCGACGTCGAGATCGACCCCCGCGAGAGCGCGGCGGGAGCCGAAGTCGACGTGAGCGCCTCGGAGGCGGACCGGGGGCTCGGGCAGGAGGGAGACGTCCATCCCGACGAGCGTACAGGAGTGATAACTGTTCTCATTATCGTGTACGGTCGGGCACCATGCCCAGCCTCCTCGCCGGAATCCTCGAGCCGTTCGCTCTCGACTTCCTCCAGCGCGCCCTCCTCGGCGGCGTCCTCGTCGCGGTCCTCTGCGGCGTCGTCGGCACCTGGGTGGTCCTCCGCGGGATGGCCTTCCTCGGCGAGGCGCTCGCCCACGGGATGCTCCCCGGCGTCGCCCTCGCGACGGTGCTCGGCGCGCCCGTCCTCGTGGGCGGCGCAGCCAGCGCGGTGCTGATGAGCCTCGGCATCGCGGCCCTGCAGCGGCGCGGACGACTGTCCTACGACACCAGCATCGGCCTGCTCTTCGTCGCCATGCTGGCGCTGGGGGTCATCGTGATCTCGCACTCGGGCAGCTTCGCCACGGACGCGACCTCGATCCTCTTCGGCGACATCCTCGCGATCACTCCCGTCGACATCGGGCTGCTCGCCGCCGCCGCCGGAGTCGGCCTCCTCGTCGCAGCGGCCTTCCACCGCCCGCTCGTCGCCCTGGCGCTGGATCCGCGCATCGCCGCGGTGCTCGGCCTCGGTCCGCGCTCGGCTCAGGGCGCGCTGGTCGGCCTGGTGACCCTCGCCGTCGTCGCCTCCTACCAGGCGGTCGGCTCGCTCCTCGTCGTCGGGCTCCTGCTGGCTCCCGCGGTGGCCGCCGGTCACTGGACCACCCGCATCCCGACCCGGATGCTGCTCGCGTCGATCCTCGGCGCGGCCTCCGTGCTCGTCGGCCTGCTCGTCTCCTGGCACGCGGCCACGGCCGCGGGCGCCTCGGTCGCCGGCACGGCCATCGCGGTCGCCGCGGTGTCCTGGGCGGTCCGCTCGGCCGCGTCGGCCCTCGCGTCCCGGTCGGGCCCTCAGCCGGTCGCCGCATGAGGCCCTGCCGGCACCGCTCCTCCCCCGCTCACCCTCGAAAGGACTCCGTGCACTCCCGAACCACCGCCTCCACCGTCCTCCTGGGCGCTCTCGCGCTGGGCCTGGCCGCCTGCTCGACCGATGCCTCCGCGCCGGCCGCGGACGACACGGGCTCCGGCCACGGCGCCGTCGCGAACGCCGCCGAGCTCGCCGAGCCGCGCCTGGGGCTGACGTCGATCGACCCGTCGGGCGCCGTGTCGCACCTCGACCTCCTCGACGAGACGGTCACCGGCCTCGGCACCATCGGCGCACCGAGCGCGATGACGACCGACGGCCGCTACCTCTTCGCCCAGACCGATGCGGGCGTCGAGATCGTCGACAGCGGCGTGTGGACCTGGGACCACGTGGACCACTTCCACTACTACCGCGCGGACCCCCGCCTGATCGGCACGGTCGAGGGCTCCGGGACGGCCGTCGTCGCCACGACGAACCTCTCGACCACCGGCGGAACCGGACTCTTCTTCCCCGACTCCGGCGAGGCGGTCCTCCTCGACACCGAGGCGCTGTCGAAGGGGGCGATCGTCGAGCGGTTCCGGAAGGACGTCGAGCCCGGACCCGGGATGGTCGTGCCCGTCGGCTCGTCCGCACTGGTGACCGAGGGGTCCGGATCCGGAGCGGCCGTCGCCGGCTACGACTCGGACGGCGAGCCGACGGGCCTCCGCGAGGCCTGCCCCGACCCCGCCGGGACGATCACCACCCGCGTCGGCGCCGTCATCGGCTGCTCCGACGGCGCACTCCTGGCGTCGATCGAGGACGAGGAGCTCATCGTCGAGCGGATCCCCTACCCCGCCGGCACCACCGCGCCACCCGCCGCCTCCTTCGACAACCGCGAGGGCCGCCCCACGGTCGCCGGCCTCGCCGGGGACGCGGGCATCTGGCTCCTCGACACCCGGGAGCGCTCCTGGAGCCTCCTCCCCTCTCCCGCCCCGCTGGCGCAGGTCACCGCGGTGGACGACGCGGACGAGACCGTCCTCGCCCTCGCCGCCGACGGCCGCGTGCTGGTGCTCGACGGCTCCGACGGTGCGGTCCTCGCCGAGACCGCGCCCCTCGTCGCGGACACGACCGCGGACGGCTCGCGGCCCGTCCTGATCGCCGACCAGCAGCGGGCCTACCTCAGCGCGCCCGCCGAGCGGAAGCTGCACGAGATCGACTACGCGGACGGCGCGCGCCTCGCCCGCACCTTCGAGACCGCCACCGAGCCGGCCTTCACGGCGGAGACGGGCCGATGAGGCGCCGCTGGGCCCTCGCGTCCGCCGCGGCGGTCCTGCTCCTGTCGGGCTGCACGTCCGCGGAGGAGGACGAGAGGCCCCTCGTCATCGTCTCCACCAACATCCTCGGCGACGTCGTGGGCGAGCTCGTCGGCGACGAGGCGCAGGTCGTCACGCTGATGAAGCCCGACGCCGACCCGCACTCCTTCGAGATCTCGGCGCAGGAGGCGGCGCGCCTGCGCTCCGCCGACCTCGTCGTCTCGAACGGGCTCGGACTCGAGGAGGGCCTGCAGCAGCACCTCGACGAGGCCTCCGGTGAGGACGTCCCCGCGTTCGTCGCCGGCGACGCCGTCGACGTCCTCGACTACAGCGAGGGCGACGCGGAGGGGAGCCCGGACTCGCACTTCTGGACGGACCCCGGCCGGATGATCGACGTCGTCGACTCCCTCGGGCCCGTGCTCGCCGCGCTCGACGGCGTCGATCCGGCCGCCGTCCGGGACCGGACGGCCGGCTACCGCGCCGAGCTCGAGCGGCTCGACTCCGAGATGGCCGCGGCGTTCGCCGCGATCCCCGCCGAGCGCCGCGCCCTCGTCACCAACCACCACGTCTTCGGGTACCTCGCCGACCGCTTCGACTTCGACGTCGTCGGCGCCGTCATCCCGGGAGGCACGACCCTCGCGGCGCCGTCCGCCTCCGACCTCGCCGATCTCGTCGACGCGGTCGAGCAGACCGGCGTCCCCACGATCTTCGCGGAGTCCTCGTCTCCCGACCGCCTGGTCCAGGCGCTCGCGAGCGAGGCCGACATCCGCGTGGAGGTGGTCGAGCTGTTCACGGAGTCCCTGACGGGGCCCGAGGGCGGCGCTCCCGACTACCTCGCCATGATGCGCGTCAACACGCAGCGCATCGCCACCGGGCTCTCCCCGTGAGCCCTCCGATCCACCACCAGGAAGAAGAAGCACCCATGCAGAATCCCCACGTCCGGCGGGCGGGCCTCGCCCTGATCGCCGCCTGCTCGATCACGGTCCTCGCGGCCTGCTCGTCGAGCTCGACCCCGGCCGCCGAGTCCTCGGCGTCCACCGCACCGGCCACCGAGGCCGCGGCGGCCGCCGGCGCCCGCGTCGCCGTCGCCTACGAGGGCGGCATCCTCGTCCTCGACGGCGAGACCCTCGAGACCGTCGCGGACATGGACTCCGAGGAGTTCACCCGCCTCAACCCCGCCGGCGACGACCGCCACGTCATGGTCACCATGAGCGAGGGGTTCCAGCTCCTCGACACCGCCGCCGGCACCGGCGGCGAGCCGGAGCTGACGGACATCGTCTTCCCCGCGGACACCCCGGGCCACGTCGTCCGGCACGCCGGGAAGACCGTCCTCTACGCCGACGGCACGAGCGACACGACCGTCCTCGAGACCGCCGACCTGGCGTCCTCGGACGGGATGCCCGAGACCGAGACCATCCCGGGAGTCGAGGCGCACCACGGCGTCTCGATCGTCCTCGAGGACGGCACCTTCCTCACCACGGTCGGTGATGCCGACGGGCGCAACGGCATCGAGGTGCGCGACGCCTCCGGCGCCGTGACGGCCACGAACGACCAGTGCCCCGGAGTCCACGGAGAGGGCACGGCCGAGAACGAGGTCGTCGTCTTCGGCTGCGAGAACGGCGCCCTGGTCTACGACGGCGGCGAGATCACGAAGCTCGAGGCTCCGGACCAGCCGTACGGCCGCATGGGCAACGCCTGGGTCAGCGAGACCAGCCCGATCATCGTCGGCGACTACAAGGACGACCGCGACGCCGAGGGCTACCTCCTGCACCGCGTGGCGCTGATCGACACCGAGGCGAAGACCCTCGACGTCGTCGACCTGCCCGAGGGCGTCGAGTACACCTTCCGCGGCGTCGCCCGCGGCCCCGACGACCTGGCGTACATGATTGCCTCGGACGGCGCGATCCACGTCCTCGACCCCGAGACCGGCGAGCTGACCGCCTCCTACCCCGTCGTCGACGCCTGGGAGAGCCCGGTCGAGTGGCAGGACCCGCACCCCGCGATCACGGTCGCCGGGGACATCGCCTACGTGACCGACCCGGCCGCCGACAGCATCCACGCCGTCGACCTCACCACGGGAGAGGTCGTCGCCACGGGCGAGCTCGACGTCACGCCGAACGAGATCGCCGTCGCCGCGAGCTGACCATCGGCACGGAGGAGGGGCGCGGGGCCGTGGGCTCCGTGCCCCTCCTGTTCACCTGGAGGGGCCAGGATCTCCGCATGACGACCGACTTCGATCTCGACCAGGTGGTGCGCGACGTGACCGCGAACGTGCGCAAGAAGTTCCCCGACCACTCCGAGGAGCAGGTCGCGCCGCTCGTGCGCGAGGAGCTCGCGGACCTGCAGGACCGGCCCGTGCAGGACTACCTGACGGTGCTCACGGAGCGAGCGGTCAAGCGCCGCCTCAAGCGCGAGGCGCGCGGGGAGTAGACCGGGTCAGGCGAGCGCCCGCTCGATCGACGCCCGCAGCGCCGGAGCCGGCCGGAGCGCACCCGCCTCCTCCGCTTCGAGGAGCGCCTGCGCGTCCGCCGGGCTGTGCTCGCGGTACCAGCGGTCGACCGGGACGCCGTGCCCGGGCCGGCTCAGCATCTCGACGGCGTCGCCCGCCTCCACCGATCCGCGGTGCAGCACCCGCAGGTACGCGCCGGTGCGCCCCTCGTCGGCGAAGCGCTTCACCCACTGAGGCTCTCCGAGGGCCCGCTGGAACGTCGCGCACGGCGTCCGCGGCATCGTCACCTCGACCTCGACCGCCTCGCCGATCCGCCAGCGCTCGCCGATCACGGCTCCGCTCACGTCGAGGCCCGCGATCCGCAGGTTCTCGCCGAACATCCCCGCGGCAACGGGCCGCCCCAGGCGCTCCGCCCACCAGAGCGCGTCCTCGTCGGAGTAGGCGTAGAGCGCCTTGTCGAGGCCGCCGTGGTGCGCGCGATCGGCCTGCACGTCGCCGTAGAGGCCCAGGTCGCGCACTCCGACGGGACCCTCGACCGGCCGCTTGTCGATCGCGGTCACGCCGACCGTGCCGGAGTCGGGCAGGAGGCGGGCGACGCGGCACACGGCGAGCAGGCGGGGCATGCCGCCATGGTGCCAGCACTAGGCTCGCCGCGTGCGCGACGCGACCGCTCCTCCCCGGCTCGACCCCCTCCTCCTCGACGGCCTCGCCGAGGGGTACGCCGGGGACACGGGCGCCCGGGAGCACGCCGAAGGACTGCGCTTCGCCGGCACCGACCTCACCGGCGCCGATCTCACCGCGGCCTCCTTCAGCGAGTGCGTGCTGGAGGGAGTGGTCCTGGACGGCGCCCAGCTGCGGGCCGCGTCGATCGCGGAGTCGCGGCTCGAGCGGCTGGACGTCCCCGGGCTCTCGGCGCCGCGGAGCCGGCTCCGATCCGTCGAGCTGCTCGCCTCGCGGCTGGGCTCGGCCGAGCTCTACGAGAGCACCTGGGAGCAGGTGCGCGTGGCCGACTGCAAGCTCGGCTACCTGAACCTCCGCGGAGCCGCGGTGCGCGACGTGCTGCTCGAGCGCTGCACGATCGACGAGCTCGACCTGGCGGGTGCGACCGGCACGCGGCTGCGCCTGGTCGACTGCGACGTCCGCTCCCTCGATCTCTCCCGGGCCCGGATCGAGCACCTCGATCTGCGCGGCGCCGAGCTGCACGTGCTCACCGGGCTGGACGGCCTCCGCGGCGCCACCCTCTCCGAGCTGCAGCTCAGCCTCCTGCTGCCGCTGTTCGCGGAGCACTTCGGGGTGCGGGTGGGCTGAGCCGCCGGTCCGCCTAGCGCCGGCGGGCGATCAGCCGCGTCAGAGCGCGGCGGCCGAGGAGGAACACGGCCAGCACGACGGCCGTCACGATCACGAAGCTCCACTGCACGCCCTGCCCGGAGGCGATCCGCAGGAGCATCCCGCCCGCGACGGTCACGGCCCAGACGACGAGCCCGGCGGGCACGATCCGGTCCGGGGAGCGCCACGAGCGCGTGACGACCCAGCCGAGCAGGAGCGCCGCCAGGAACGGCCAGAGCGTGGTGAGCAGGCCGATCAGCGCCGACCCCTCGTCGTGGCTCCCGCGGCCGATCAGCACGAAGACCAGGACGAGCACGGCGTCGAGGGCGAAGCCGAGCCCCGCGTGCCGGGTCATGCGGGCTCCGTCACGAAGTCGATGAGCTGCTCGACCCGGCCCAGCAGCGCCGGCTCCAGGTCCTGGAAGGTGCGCACCCGGCCGAGGATGCGCTGCCAGGCGCGCGCGATGTCGGCCTGCTCCTCGTGCGGCCAGCCGAGCGCCTCGCAGATCCCGTGCTTCCACTCGGTTCCGCGAGGGATCTCGGGCCAGCGCTCCAGGCCGATCCGGCCGGGCTTCACGGCCTGCCAGACGTCGATGTAGGGGTGGCCGACGACGAGGACGTGGGCGCCGTGCGGACCGGCGGCGACCTGCTCGGCGATCCGCGACTCCTTCGAGCCGCGCACCAGGTGGTCGACGAGCACGCCGATGCGGCGCCCCGGACCGGGCCGGAACTCGCGCACCAGCTCGTCGAGGTTGTCGACGCCCTCGATGTACTCGACGACGACGCCCTCGACCCGCAGGTCGTGGCCCCAGACCTTCTCGACCAGCTCGGCGTCGTGCCGACCCTCGACGTAGATGCGGCTGGGCAGGGCGACCCGCGCCTTCGCGTCGGCGACGTGGAAGGAGCCGGAGGCGGAGCGCGCGCGACCGAGGCCGGCGTCGCGCTTCAGCCCGGGCGCCTTGAGCGACACGGGCTTCCCCTCGAGGAGGAACCCGGGCCCCAGCGGGAACACGCGGACCTTGCCGAACCGGTCCTCCAGCCGCACCATCCGCAGCTCCACGCCGAGCACGGCACCCACGAAGCCGGAGGCGACCTCCTCGACCACCAGATCGCGCTCGGCCTCGACCACCGCCACCTCGACCCTGCCGCGGGCGCGCCAGTCGCCGGCGAGCACGTCCTGCCCGTACCTGTCCTCGTCCATCGCACCGAGGGTAGCCGGAGGCGCGCGGGGCGCCGCGCGGACACGGCGCATGCACCTCTGCTTACATGAGCAGATGACCGAGGACCTCGAACCCGCCGCCGAGCTCTTCAAGGTGCTGTCCTCCTCCTCCCGGCTGCGCCTGCTCCGGGCCCTCGCCGAGGAGACGTCGACGGTCGGGCGGCTGGCCGAGGTGACCGGGCTCTCGCAGCCGCTGGTCTCGCAGCACCTGCGGATGCTCCGCACCGCCGGGCTGGTCGCGGTCGAGCGCGTGGGCCGCGAGGCGCACTACTCCGTCGCCGACACCCACGTCACGCACATCGTCGACGACGCTGTCCGGCACGCCCTGGAGGGGTGACCTCCGTCCCTGTCGGGAACGATGATCGCTCTCGATTAGGCGCATCCATTGCAATGCGTTTATGGATCTGGTCGACTGGAGCCCGTCGCGTCCGCGGCCCCCGCATCCGGAAAGGCAGCACCATGAGCACCACCGATCTCCACGCCGAGCACCCCGTCACCGAGCACGAGCACGGCGAGGGCTGCGGCCACCCGGCCGTGCAGCACGAGGACCACGTCGACTACGTCCACGGCACGCACCACCACGCCCTGCACGGCGACCACTACGACGAGCACGAGTCGGAGGCCGAGCACTCGACCGCCGACCACGAGCACGGCGACGCCTGCGGCCACGAGACCGTGCAGCACGACGACCACGTGGACTTCGTCCACGACGGCCACAAGCACGCCGCTCACGCCGGCCACTACGACGAGCACTGAGGCCGTGCGCGACGGGAGGGCTCGCACCCTCCCGTCGGCGCTCAGCCCTGACGGGCCTTGAAGCGCGGGTTCAGCTTGTTGATCACGAAGACGCGGCCCCGGCGGCGGACCACCTGCGAGCCGGGCTGCGCCTTCATCGACCTGAGGGAGTTGCGGACCTTCACGGATGCTCCTGTCGTTAATGAGAACTGTTATCGATAGAGTAGCGGTCCATGGAGCCCCACCACCCCGCACCCCCCGTCCTCGCCGTCACCCTCGTCAGCGCGACCGACCCCCGGGACGCCGGGCGGACCGCCGCGCTCCTCGCCGGCAGGCCCGAGTCCCGGATCGCCTTCGAGGTCGATCCGCCCGGCGCCGACGGTCCCGCTCTCGCCGAGGAGCTCCACCGGCGCCTCGCGGCCGACGCCGACGACGGCCACCGCGGTCACACGGTCGTCGCCCTCGATGGCCGGGCCGACCCGCTCGAGATCGGACTCGTGCTCGAGCACCTCTGCGCGCAGCGGCATCCCGCCGACACCCGCATCGCGATCCTCGACGTGGTCGCCGTGACGTCGACGGAGGAGATCCTGCGCGTGCTCTGCGGCGGCGCGGGCCCCTCCTTCGACTCGGCGGAGCGCCTCGCCGCCCGCCTGGAGTTCTCGAGCCTCATCGCCCTCGCCGAGCCCCTCTCCGAGAGCGACCCCGAGCGGACCGCACTCGTCCGCGACCTCCTGCGAGCACTCGCCCCCACCGCCGATCTCCTCCCCGCCGGTGAGCTCCCGGCGGCGCCACGGAGGCTCCACCCCCGGCGCGCGCACGCGATCGCCTCCTCGATGGGCTGGCAGTGCGCCCTCAACGGGACCTCGCGGCGCCGCGCCTCGGGCACGACCGTCGAGGAGTTCGTGTTCCGCGATCCGCTGCCCTTCCACCCCGGCCGCCTGAGCACGGCGGTCCACGGGGAGCTGGTGGCGGAGAAGGTGGGCCGCATCCTCCGCTCCCGCGGCCTGGTGCGCCTGGCGACGCGCGCCGACCGGGTCGGCTCGTGGTCGGTCGCCGGCGACGTGCTGACGCTGGACCCGACCAGCCTGCTCAGCTGGGACGAGGACGCGCCTCTCGGCCAGGAGCTCGCCTTCTTCGGGACGGGCCTGGACACCGGGAGGCTGACCGCCGTCCTGCAGAGCTGCCTGCTCACCCCCGAGGAGCTGCTGGCCATCCCCGCCGCCTGGGCGGAGTACGCGGACCCCTTCCCGCGCTGGGTGGACGAGCACCGGCACTGAGCCGGGCGTCCTCCGCCGCGCGGGACTCGACGAGCGCGACCCGGCCCCTGCTTCCGAGCGCCGCCCGCCCCGCGCCAGCCGACCGTGCGCCGGGAGTGTGACGCGCGGAGGCTCCCGCCGGGCGGCGGGTGGGTAGGCTGACCGGACAGCACGTGCTCCGGGGTCGGTGGGAATTCCGAACCGGCGGTCACAGTCCGCGAGCCGCAGCCCCTCGAGAGGGGCGGCGGTTGACCTGGTGGAACTCCAGGACCGACGGTGAAAGTCCGGAGGAGAGGCAGCACGAGCGTCGCGCATCACCGCGCGATGCTGAGCGACGGTGCCCGCGCACCGTCGATCGAGACCCCGGAGTTCGGCGACGAACGGAAGAACCGGGAATGACGATCGACTACGAGCACGCGATGCGCCGGGCGCTGGCGCTCGCCGAGCGCGGGCCCGCCCGCGGACCCAACCCGCGCGTGGGCTGCGTGATCCTCGCGCCCGACGGCACCGTCCTCGGCGAGGGCTGGCACCACGGAGCCGGCACCGCGCACGCCGAGGTCGACGCCCTGTCGCACGTCGCGGCGGGCGCCGCCGAGGGCGCGACGGCCGTCGTCTCGCTCGAGCCGTGCGACCACACCGGGCGCACGGGTCCCTGCAGCCGCGCCCTGATCGAGGCGGGCGTCTCCCGCGTCGTCTACGCCGTGCCGGACCCGGGCGAGCGCTCGGCCGGCGGCGGTCGCACCCTCCGCGAGGCCGGCGTCGAGGTGATCGAGGGCGTGCTCGCCGAGGAGGGAGAGCAGTTCCTCCACCCGTGGCTCACCGCGACCCGCCTGCACCGCCCCTTCGTCACGCTCAAGTGGGCCTCGACCCTCGACGGCCGCACCGCGGCGGCGGACGGCAGCAGCCGCTGGATCACCGGAGCGGCGGCCCGTCAGCGCGTGCACGAGCAGCGTGCCGCGCACGACGCGATCCTCGTCGGCACCGGGACCGTCCTCGCCGACGATCCCGCGCTCACCGCCCGCGGCGACGGAGGCGAGCTCCTCGCCCACCAGCCGGTGCCCGTCGTCGTCGGCACGCGCCCCGTGCAGCCGGGCGCCCGCCTGCACGAGCACCCCCGCGCCGTCGTGGTCGAGCGCACCCGCGACCTCGCCGCGGTCCTCGCGCACCTCTACTCCGCCGAGATCCGCAGCGTCTACGTCGAGGCCGGACCGACCCTCGCCTCCGCGCTCGTCGCCGCCGGACTGGTCGACGAGTACCTCGTGTTCCTCGCGCCCGCGCTCCTCGGCGGCCCCCGCCTCGCGCTCGGCGACCTCGGCGTGGAGAGCATCGGCGGGGCCCGGCGCCTCTCCCTCCGCTCGGTCGAGATCCTCGGCGACGACCTCCTCGTGACCGCGCGCCCCGACGTCCTCCCCGCGGGCGGTGCCGGCACCCCGGCCCGCCTTCCCCACGCCCTGCAGATGGAGACCCACTGATGTTCACCGGAATCATCGAGGAGAAGGGCGTCGTGACCGCCGTCGAGGCGGGCGCCGACGCGATCCGCCTCAGCATCCGCGGGCCCCTCGCCGTCGAGGGCGTGCGGCACGGCGACTCGATCGCGGTCTCGGGCGTCTGCCTCACCGTGGTCGAGCACACCGACCAGGGCTTCACCGCCGACGTCATGGCGCAGACCCTGCGGATGTCGACCCTCGACACCGTGGGGGTCGGCGACCCCGTGAACCTCGAGCGCGCCGCGCTGGTCGGCGACCGGCTCGGCGGCCACATCGTCCAGGGCCACATCGACGGCACGGCGACGCTGCTCGCCATCGCACCGGGCGAGGCGTGGCGGGTGCTGCGGTTCTCGCTGCCGACCGGCATCGCTCCGCTCGTCGTCGACAAGGGCTCGATCGCGGTGGACGGCGTCTCGCTGACCGTCTCGGCGATCAGCCCCGCCGCCGAGCCGGAGCAGTGGTTCGAGGTCTCGCTGATCCCCGAGACGCTCGCCGTCACCACTCTGGGCGCGCGCGCGATCGGCGATCAGGTCAACATCGAGACCGACGTCCTGGCCCGCCACGTCGAGCGGATGCTCGCGCTGCGCGCGATCGCGGAGGCCCGCTCATGAGCCTCGCCACCATCCCCGAGGCCGTCGAGGCGCTGCGCGCCGGGCGCCCGATCATCGTCGCGGACGACGAGGGCCGCGAGAACGAGGGCGACGTCATCGTCTCGGCCCAGCTCGCCAGCCAGGAGACGATCGCCTGGATGGTCCGCCACTCCTCCGGGTTCATCTGCGCGCCGATGACCAACGAGATCGCCGACCGTCTCGCCCTGCCGCTGATGGTGGTCGAGAACGAGGACCCGCGCGGCACCGCCTACACGCTGTCCGTCGACGCGGCCGACCGGCTCTCCACCGGCATCAGCGCCTCCGACCGCGCGCACACCCTCCGCGTGCTGGCCGACCCCGAGGCGACCCCGTCCCGCCTGAACCGCCCCGGCCACATCCTGCCGCTGCGCGCCGTCGACGGCGGCGTGCGCGAGCGCGACGGGCACACGGAGGCGGCGGTCGACCTGATGAAGCTCGCCGGCCTGTACCCCGTGGGCGCGATCTCCGAGATCGTCGCCGAGGACGGCGAGATGATGCGGCTGCCCAGGCTGATCGCTCTCGGCGAGCGCGAGGGCGTGCCGGTGACCACGGTCGCGGCCCTCATCGCGTACCTGCAGGAGTTCCACTGCGACGCGGAGGTGCCCGTCACGGTCGCGGTCCCGGAGAGCGCGCGGGTGAGCTTCGAGGTCGAGACCACGGTGCCGACCACCCACGGCCCATTCCGCATCCGCGCCTACCGCGACCGGCAGACCGGAGCGGATCACGTCGCGATCCTCGCGGGAGAGGTCGCCGCGGGGCGGCCCGCACTGGTGCGCGTGCACTCCGAGTGCCTGACCGGCGAGGCGTTCGGCTCGCTGAAGTGCGAGTGCGGACCCCAGCTCGACGCCGCCCTCGACACGATCCAGCGGGACGGCGGCGTCGTCGTCTACCTCCGCGGGCACGAGGGCCGGGGCATCGGCCTGATCAACAAGCTGCGCGCTTACCGCCTGCAGGAGGACGGACTCGACACCCTCGACGCGAACCTCGCCCTCGGGCTCCCCGCCGACGCGCGGGACTACGGAGCGGCGGTCGGGATCCTCGAGGACCTCGGCCTCACCGAGGTGCGCCTGCTCACCAACAACCCCGAGAAGGTCCGCCAACTCACCGACCGCGGCATCGTCGTCGCCGAGCGCGTGCCGCTCGTCGTCGGAGTCGGCGCCTTCAACGAGGGCTACCTCGAGACCAAGCGCGACCGCATGGGCCACACCCTCGACAGCGTCCTCGACCACGACCCCCTCGACGCCGGGATCTCCGGCCTCGCCCTCGACGCCGGGATCGCCGGCGCCACCACGAAGGAGTAGCAATGGCCGGTAGCGGCGCCCCCACCACCTCCCCTCTCGACGGCGCGGGACTGCGCGTCGTCGTCATCGCGGGCACCTGGCACGAGCAGATCAGCGACGGCCTGATCGCCGGAGCGAGCCGAGCCCTCGACGAGGCCGGAGCATCCTGGTCGCTCGTGCGCGTGCCCGGCTCGTTCGAGCTGCCCGTCGCCTCGAAGGCGGCCCTGGAGGCGGGGGCCGACGCGGTCGTCGCCCTCGGCGTGATCATCCGCGGCGGCACCCCGCACTTCGAGTACGTCTCGGACGCCGCCACCTCCGGGCTCACCACCGTCTCGATCCTGACGGGCAAGCCGGTCGGCTTCGGCGTGCTCACCCTCGACACCGAGCAGCAGGGCATCGATCGCGCGGGCCTTCCCGGCTCGAAGGAGGACAAGGGGCGCGAGGCGGCCGAGGCGGCGGTCTCGACCGCTCTGCTCCTCCGCTCGCTGCGCAGCTGAACCACTGCGGGCGGCCCCCGTCCTGGGGCCGCCCGCACACGAACCTGGGAGAACACGGAGTAAAGTGGTCGGGTCGTCACGAGCGACCCCTCTCTCCTCCCCCTCGCCCCAGCGGTCCGCGACGCCCGATCGACGCCCCGCCCCGCCGGCTCGGGGGGAGTCGCCGTCCACACGGAGCCCCTCCCTCATGTCTTCTCCCGCCGTCTCCGACGCGCCAGCAGCCGCCCCGCAGAACTCCCGCGGCCGCGTCATCCTCGCCAGCCTCATCGGCACCTCGATCGAGTTCTACGACTTCTACGCCTACGCGACCGCCGCCGTCCTGGTCTTCCCGTCGCTCTTCTTCGTCAACGAGGACCCGGCCACGGCCCTCCTCGCCTCCTTCGCCGTCTTCGGCGTCGCGTTCATCGCGCGCCCGATCGGGTCGATCATCTTCGGCCACTTCGGCGACCGCGTCGGCCGCAAGGGCACCCTCGTCGCCTCGCTGCTCACCATGGGCGTCGCGACCTTCCTGATCGGCTGCCTGCCCACCGCGCTCACGCCCGGCTGGGAGTTCCTCGCTCCGTTCCTGCTCGTCGTGATGCGCTTCTGCCAGGGCCTCGGCCTCGGCGGCGAGTGGTCCGGAGCCGCGCTGCTCGCGACCGAGAACGCACCGGCCGGCAAGCGCGCCATCTACGGCACCTTCCCGCAGCTGGGCGCACCGATCGGCTTCATCGTCGCCAACGTCCTGTTCCTGGTGCTCGCGAGCACGATGAGCGACGAGACGTTCGCGGCCTGGGGCTGGCGCGTGCCGTTCCTGGCGAGCGCCGTGCTCGTGATCATCGGGCTCTACGTGCGGTTCAAGCTCGTCGAGACGCCCGCGTTCCAGAAGGTCGTCGAGAAGGGCGAGGTCGCCAAGCTGCCCCTCGCCCGCGTCTTCGTCACCAGCTGGCGCCCGCTCATCCTGGGCACCTTCATCATGCTGGCGACCTACGTGCTCTTCTACCTGATGACCACGTTCACGCTGACCTACGGCACCTCACCCGTCGACGGCGCGGTTCCGGGCCTCGGCTACACGCGCAACGACTTCCTCGTCATGCTGATCGTCGGCGTGGTGTTCTTCGGGATCTTCACGCTCGTCTCCGGCCCGCTCGCGGAGCGCTTCGGCCGCCGGCGGACGCTGCTCGTGGTGACCGCGGCGATCCTCGTGTTCGGCCTGCTCTTCGTGCCCCTGTTCAGCGCCGGCTTCGCGGGCGTCATGGCCGTCCTGATCCTCGGCTTCACGCTGATGGGCCTGACCTTCGGCCCGATGGGCGCCGTCCTCCCCGAGCTGTTCCCGACCAACGTCCGCTACACCGGCTCGGCGATGGCGTACAACCTCGCATCGATCCTCGGAGCGGCCCTCGCGCCGATCATCGCGGTCGCACTGTGGAGGGCGGCGGGCGGCAGCACCGTGCTGGTCGGCCTCTACCTCAGCGCCGCGGCCGTGCTGACGCTGATCGCGCTCCTGCTCTCCAAGGAGACGAAGAACGCCTCGTACCACGACAACGTCTCGTAGGACTCCTGCAGAGGACGGCCCGTCGGGATCCCCCGGCGGGCCGTCCGCGTCTCCGCCGCCTCCCTGAGCACCGGGCCCGCCCTCTGGCGGCCTGCTCGCAGCGACGACGGGGCAGAATGGACGGCGATGAGCACCACCACCTCCCGGCGCGGCGGACGACGACCCTCCCGCGACGACGGACCCCGCGCCTCCTTCTCGCAGCTCGTGCCCTACCTGCTCGAGCACCGCGGCATCCTCTCGGTCGTCGTGGTCCTCAGTCTGTTCGGAGCGGCGGCGAGCCTCGGCCAGCCCCTGCTCGTCGGCCAGGTCATCACCCGGGTCCAGTCCGGTCTCGATCTCGGCCCGCTGGTGTGGGCCCTCGTCGGCCTGGTCGTGGCCTCCGGGTTGATCTCGGGCTTCGCGCACTACCTGCTCCAGCGCACCGGCGAGGGGATCGTGCTCTCGAGCCGCCGCCGCCTCGTCGCGCGGCTGCTGCGCCTCCCCATCCGGGAGTTCGACGCGCGCCGCACCGGCGACCTCGTCTCGCGCGTCGGCTCCGACTCCACGCTCCTGCGCGCGGTGCTGACCCAGGGGCTCGTCGACTCGATCGCGGGCTCCCTCGTCTTCGTCGGCGCGATCATCGCGATGGCCGTCATCGACTGGGTGCTGCTGCTGATCATCGTGGCGGTGGTGGCGGTGGCCCTCGGGCTCGCGCTGACCCTCGGCCGCGGCATCCGCACCGCCAGCCGCAAGGCTCAGGAGAAGGTCGGCGATCTGGCCGCGGCAGTCGAGCGCGCCATCAGCGCCGTCCGGACGATCCGTGCCGCCGGAGCCACCGATCGCGAGATCGCGGTCGTCGACCAGCACGCGACGGAGGCGTACCGCCTCGGGATCCGCGTCGCGCACGTCTCGGCCCTCGTGGTGCCGGTGGCGGGGATCGCCATGCAGGTCGCCTTCCTCGCCGTCCTCGGCGTCGGCGGCTACCGCGTCGCGTCCGGCGCGATCGACATCGCCCAGCTGGTCTCGTTCATCCTCTTCCTCTTCATGATGGTGATGCCGCTCGGCAACTTCATCGGCGCCATCACCTCGGTGAACTCGGCGCTGGGCGCCCTCGGCCGCATCCAGGAGATCATCGATCTGCCGATCGAGGGCGACGGCGACGCCTCCGCGGGCGGCCTCGGCGCCGGCGTGGCGGAGGAGGCCATCTCCTTCGAGGACGTGGTGTTCTCCTACGAGGAGGGCGCCGTGCCCGACGCGGCGGCCGTGGCGGACGAGCGCGACCGCACCGTCCTGCGCGGCGTCTCCTTCACCGTGCCGCGCGGCAAGCGCACCGCCCTGGTCGGGCCGTCGGGAGCGGGCAAGAGCACGATCCTCGCCCTCATCGAGCGGTTCTACGACCCGGAGGCCGGCGTCGTCCGACTCGGCGGTGTCGACATCACGGCCATCGACCGCGACGCGCTCCGCGCGCAGATCGGCTACGTCGAGCAGGACGCCCCGGTCCTGGCCGGCACCATCCGCGAGAACCTCGTCCTCGGCCGCCCCGACGCCGACGACGCCGACTGCCTCCGGGTGCTCGAGGCGGTGAACCTGACCGACGTGCTCGAGCGCAACCCGCTCGGCCTGCACGCGCCGGTGGGCGAGAGCGGAGTGATGCTCTCGGGCGGTGAGCGTCAGCGCCTCGCGATCGGCCGCGCGCTCCTGGCGGCCCCGCCGATCCTGCTGCTGGACGAGTCCACGTCGAGCCTCGACGGACTCAACGAGCAGCGCCTGCGCCTGGCGATCGACGCGGTCGCCGAGAACCGGACCCTGCTGGTGATCGCGCACCGCCTGTCGACGGTGGTCGATTCCGACCGCATCGTCGTGCTGCAGAAGGGCGAGGTCGTGGGAGTCGGCACCCACTCCGAGCTCGTCGAGTCGACGCCGCTCTACCGGGACCTCGCCAAGCACCAGCTGCTCGTCTGACGGACGCCGCAGCGGCGTCTCGCGACCGCCGCTGCCTCATGCCGGTCGACCAGCCGCGCAGCGGCGTGTCGAGACGCCCGCACGTCTCGCCCGGCAGCCTGCGCCCGCTCGTCCCTCAGCGCGGCGGCAGCCGCAGAGCCCCGTCGAGCCGGATGGTCTCGCCGTTGATCATGGGGTTCTCGACGATGTGCCGCACCAGGGCCGCGAACTCCTCGGGGCGTCCGAGGCGGGCCGGATGCGGCGTCGCCGAGCCGAGCGCCTCGCGGGCCCTGTCCGGCAGCCCGGCGAGCAGGGGCGTGTCGAACGTGCCCGGTGCGATCGACACCACGCGCACGAGCCGGGCCGCGAGCTCGCGCGCGAGCGGCAGGGTCATCGCCGCCACGGCTCCCTTCGACGCGGCGTAGGCCGCCTGTCCGATCTGCCCCTCGAAGGCGGCGACGGAGGCGGTCGTGACCAGGACTCCCCGCTCCCCATCGATCGGCTCCCGCTCGGCGATCGACGCCGCGGCGAGGCGCAGCACGTTGAGCGTCCCGGTCGTGTTGATCCGCAGCACCCGGTCGAACTGCTCGAGCGGCAGCGGCCCGTCGCGTCCGAGCAGCCGCCCGGGTGTGGCCACGCCCGCACAGCTCACGGCGACGCGCAGCTCCCCCGCCGCCGCCACGGCGCGCGAGACGGCGTCCGGATCGAGGACGTCCCCGGCGATCAGCTGCACGGAGGCGGGCAGACGCGCGGCCTCCACCGCGTGCGGCAGGTCGAGCACGACCACGTGCGCTCCTGCGGCGTCGAGCGCCGTCGCCGTCGCGGCTCCCAGTCCGGATGCTCCCCCCGCGATCAGCGCGGACGTCCCCTCGAGTCGCACGGTCAGCCCGCCGGAGCGGGGGTGGAGTCGGCGTCGGGCTCGTCGGTCGGCTCGCTGCCGGGCTCCCCCGTCGGATCACTGCTCGGCTCTCCGGACGCGAGCGCCTGCGCCGAGCAGTCGGTCAGGGTGGCGTCGTAGGCGTCACGGGCGCGCTGCGCCGCCAGGCGGACCTCCTCCTCCGCGAGCGGGCTCGCGAGCGGCGGCCGGTCGCTCAGGCCGTAGCGGGCGAGGCAGTCGCTGATCAGGCGGGTCATGCGCGCGCCGCTCTCGGGATCGGCTGTGCCGGTGGGCGCCGGGGCGGCGGTCGCGACGGAGCCGGAGTCGCGGACGGTCCCGTCCGGCACCTCCGCGGCGGGAGCGGAGCAGGCGGTGAGGCTCAGTGCGAGCGCGACTCCGACGAGCAGCGCGACGGGCGGGCGGAGCGTCGTGCGCAGGAGCATGGACGACCTCGTTCGTGACGGCTGCGGGCGGGAGTGCGGCCACGGTAGCGCAGTCGATGCTTCCGGCGAGCGCTGGGCGCGCTCTCAGGTCTCAGTGGCACCCCCAACGGGGCACAGGCGCACCTCTCAGGAGGGCTCGGCGAGCGCCCACATCGCGACCGCCGACGCCGCAGCGACGTTGAGCGAGTCGATCCCGTGCCGCATCGGGATCTGGACGGCGACATCGGCGGCGGCGAGCGCTTCGGCGGTGAGACCCTGCCCCTCGGTGCCGAGCACGAGGGCGACGCGCTCCGGAGCGCGGGCGGCGAAGTCCCGCAGGGGCACCGCCTCCGGGGTCAGAGCCATCGCCGCGATCGTGAAGCCCGCTCCGTGCAGGAGCCGCTGCGTCGACGGCCAGTCGCCGACGCGCGTCCAGGGCACCTGGAGGACCGTTCCCATGCTCACGCGGATGGCGCGGCGGTAGTACGGATCGGAGCAGCGCGGCGTCACCAGCACCGCATCGGCTCCGATGGCCCCGACGGAGCGGAAGATCGCGCCGACGTTGGTCGGGTCGACCACGTCCTCGAGCACGACGACGCGGCGCGCTCCCGCGAGCAGGCCGGCCGGGTCGGGCAGCACGGGCCGGTCCATCGCCGCGATCAGACCGCGGTGCAGGGTGTACCCGGTGAGCTCGGCCAGGAGCTCACCCGGGCCCGTGAAGACGGGCACGTCGAAGCGGCCGACCAGGCGCTCGGCCTCGCCGGCCGAACCGCCGAGGGCGAGCACCGAGCGCGGCCGGTGCCCGGCGGCGATCGCGCGCTCGAGCACGAGCGCCGACTCCGCGATGTACAGGCCGTGCGGGCCGCGGGCGTTCTTCAGCGCGACGTCGGTCGCGTGCGCGTAGTCGCGCAGCCGCGGGTCGTCGAGCGCGGTGACCTCGATCCGCTCCACCGGATCAGGCGAAGGGGTCGGGGGTGAGCGTGTACTTGGTGCTGAGGTACTCGTGGATCCCCTCGAGTCCGCCCTCGCGGCCGAGGCCCGACTGCTTCACCCCGCCGAAGGGCGCCGCCGCGTTCGACACCACGCCGACGTTGAGGCCCATCATCCCGGTGGCGAGCCGCTCGATCATCCGCTGACCGCGGGCGAGGTCGCGCGTGAAGACGTAGGACACCAGTCCGTACTCGGTGTCGTTGGCGAGCGCGACGGCGTCGTCCTCGTCGGTGAACGGCACGATCGCGAGGACCGGGCCGAAGATCTCGGTGCGCAGGATCTCGCTCTCCCGGTCGACCCCCGCGAGCACGGTCGGCCGGTAGAAGTGGCCCGCCCCCTCGATCCGATCGCCGCCGGTGAGCAGGCGCGCGCCGCGGGAGACGGCGTCCTCCACCAGCGCGGACGCCTTCTCGACCGCGCGCTCGTCGATCAGCGGGCCGATGGTCACTCCGTCCTCGGTGCCGCGGCCGACGCGCAGAGCGCGCACGCGCTCCACGATCCGCGCGGCGAACTCCTCGGCGATCGACTCGTGCACGAAGAAGCGGTTGGCGGCCGTGCAGGCCTGGCCGATGTTGCGGAACTTCGCGAGCATCGCGCCCTCGACCGCCCGGTCGAGGTCGGCGTCCTCGAACACGACGAAGGGCGCGTTGCCGCCCAGCTCCATCGAGGTCCGCAGCACGTTCTCGGACGCCTGCTGCAGCAGCGTGCGCCCGACGGGAGTGGAGCCGGTGAAGGACACCTTCCGCAGGCGGGGATCCGACAGGATCGGAGCCGACACGGCTCCCGCCGAGGACGTGGTGACCACGTTGAGCACGCCGTCGGGGAGCCCCGCCTCGGCGAGCAGCGCCGCGAAGGCGAGCGTGGTGAGCGGAGTGAGCTCGGCCGGCTTCACGACGACGGTGCAGCCCGCCGCCAGCGCCGGAGCGATCTTCCGCGTCGCCATCGCGAGCGGGAAGTTCCAGGGGGTGATCAGGTAGCAGGGGCCCACCGGGTGCTGCGAGACGATCATCCGGCCGCTGCCCTCGGGCGAGACTCCGTAGCGTCCGCTGATGCGCACCGCCTCCTCGCTGAACCAGCGGAGGAATTCGCCGCCGTACACGACCTCGCCCCTCGCCTCCGCGACCGGCTTGCCCATCTCGAGCGCCATCAGGAGCGCGAACTCCTCGATGCGCTCCTGCAGGAGGTCGAACGCCCGCCGGAGGATCTCGCCCCGCTTCCGCGGCGCCGTCGCGGCCCACGACGGACCGGCGGCGACGGCGGCGTCGAGCGCCCGGACCCCGTCCTCCGGAGTCCCGTCGGCGATCGAGACCAGGACCGCTCCGGTGGCCGGGTCCTCGACGTCGATCGAGCCGCCGCCGGAGGCGTCCACCCACTCACCGCCGATCAGCAGCTGCGTGGGGATGCGGGCGAGCAGAGCGGTCTCGGCGGCGCGGGACGCGACGGAATCAGTCACAGGAGGGAACCACTTCTTCGGATCGGAGCGCGCAGACCGCGCCGGGAGGAGCTTCTCGTCCTCCCAGTGTAGGACGGGCGATCGCTCCGGGGGCGGTGTCGCCGGGAGCCGCGAGGAGCTGCGCCTCCCTGAGCCCTGTGGAGGGACGAGCCCTCAGACGGACCGCTCGACGCGGATTCCCGCCTCCGTGAGCTCGCGCAGCGCCGCGGCACTCGCCTCCTCGGAGACGCCCGCGATCAGGTCCTCGAGCACGCGGACCTCGAGCCCCGCCCGTCGCGCGTCGAGTGCCGAGGCGCGCACGCAGTGGTCGGTCGCGAGTCCCACGACGTCGAGCGCGGTGACGCCCCGCTCCGCGAGCACGGCGCCGAGCTCCTCGCCCGCCTCCGTCGTGCCCTCGAAGGCCGAGTAGGAGGGACGGCCCTGTCCCTTGAGGATCTGCACGTCGATCCGAGCGGTGTCCAGGGCCGGATGGAACCGCGCGCCGTCCGTGCCGGCGACGCAGTGGACGGGCCAGCTGTCGACGAAGTCCGGCTCCACCGCGAAGTGGCCGCCGTTGTCGGAGTCGCCCTCGTGCCAGTCGCGGGAGGCCAGCACCGCGGAGTACCGGTCGGCGTGCGCCGCCAGATGCGCGGTGATGCCCTGGGCGACGGCCGCGCCGCCTGTGACGGCGAGCGCGCCGCCCTCGGTGAAGTCGTTCTGCACGTCGACGATCAGGAGTGCGGTGGTCATCGTGGGCCTTCCGGGAGGAGGTGGAGGAGGAGGAGGAGGAGCGGGAGGTCGACCCGCCCGCGTCAGGAATCGGAGAGCGAGGATCCGCAGCGGTAGACGCCCGTCACGAGGGTGTCGATCGCGGTCTTCGCCGTGTCGGAGACGTCGCCGAGAGCGTAGACCGCGAAGGTCAGCTCGGTGCCGTCCACCGCGGTGACCACGCCGGCCAGTGTGTAGCCGGTGTCGATCCAGCCCGTCTTCGCGCGCACCGCGCCGTCGGCCGCGGCGTTGTCGCCGGCGAAGCGGTCGGAGTAGGAGAGCGAGCCCGTCCGGCCCGACACCGGCAGGCCGTCCAGGAGGATCCCCAACTGCCCCTCGCGGGCCTGCACCTTCCGGAGCAGCTCGGTGAAGTACGCCGGCGCGACCGCGTTGTCGTCGCTCAGGCCGGAGCCGTCGACGATCGCGATCCCGGACGTGTCGACGCCGTAACCGGCGAGCCCCTGCAGCACACCGGCCTGCTCGGCAGCGAAGTCGCTGCCCGCGCCGGTGCGGATCGCGACGAGCCGCGCGAGCATCTCGGCGATCGCATTGTCGGAGACGAGCAGCATCTGCTGCACGAGCGTGCCGACCGGAGCCGACTCCACCGTGCCGAGAACCGCGGCGCCCGCGGGAGCGGTCCCGGTGGAGACCACGGGCGAGCCGTCCAGCTCGTCGGCGAACGCCTCTCCGGCCCGGCCGACCGGATCCGTGCCGCGCTCGGAGGTCGAGGCCGTGGGGTCCTCGCGATCGCCGTCCACCTGGAGCGCCGTGATCTCGGGCATGTAGCCGTCGACCTGCTCCTTGCGGTTCCAGCTCGGCTGCCAGGTCTCGCCCGAGTAGAGGGAGGAGTCGAGCACCAGCGACGTGATCGGCGTCCCGGCGGTGGACGGGTCCGCCTCCCAGGCGCTCTCGACCTGCGCCGCGAGGTCGTCGAGGTGGGCCGCTCCGGCGTAGGTCGACTCCCGGCCGGTCGGGAGCCGGGTCAGGGTGAGGTCTCCCCCGCCGACGAGGACGACGCTTCCGGGCTCGCTCCCGCGGACCACGGTGGTGGCGATGCGCGTGTCCGGGCCGAGGACCGCGAGCGCCGACGCGGCCGTGAGGATCTTGAGGGCGGAGGCGGTGCGGGACGCGGTCCCGCCCCCGCGGTCGAACAGGACCTCGCCCGTCGCGGCGTCGACCACACGCGCCTGCATCGAGCCCAGGCGCGGGTCGGCGGCGAGCCCCGCCACCGAGCAGGTGCGGAGCGCCTCGGCCGCCGCTTCGGCGGTGGGCCGCGCCGTGGCCGTCGGCGTCGGTGCGGGAGTCGCGGTGGCGGTCGGGGTCGAGACGACGGGCAGCGCCCCGGGCTCCGCGGCGCTGCCGAGGGCCGTCCCCACGCCGAAGGCGCCGCCACCGAGCACGGCGGCCACGAGCACCGCGGCGACCACGAGAGTGCGGCGACGGCGGGGAGGAGGCGTATCGGTCATCCGCAACAGGGTAGCGACGCGAGTTCGACGCGACCTGGACGCCGCGGATGAGGCCGGGAACTCGCGGATCCGGCCGGGACGTCGCGGATGACGGGAGAGGGAGCCGCCTGTGGGAATCGAACCCACGACCTTCTCATTACGAGTGAGACGCTCTGCCGACTGAGCTAAGGCGGCGTGCACGCGGGGCCTGAGCCCCGGACACGATTACACAGCATAGCCTGCTCGCGCCCCCGGGCGTGAATCAGGACGGTGCGGTCGAGCAGAGGCTCCGCGACGGCGGCGGCGACCGCCGCACTCGGCTCAGGCGAGCGCGCCACGGAGCTCCTCGAAGGAGCGGGCGATGCGTCCGGGCAGGGCCTCCCGGCCGTCGTGATCGACCCAGGCCGCCCAGGCGTGGCGGACGGCGGCGAGCCCGAGGAGCGTCAGCATCCGCGCCCGGCTGCGCACCCGCTCCGCGTCGTCGTCCTCCTGGCCGAGACGCTCGGCGACGAGCCCCTCGACCGCGAGCTCGAACTCGCGCATGCCCGCGATCTTCAGACCGACCAGATGCGGGTGCTCGCGGAAGAGCGCGCGGCGGAGGACGTGCAGCTCCCGGTCCTCCTCGAGCGGCTCCTCCATCGCGGCGACGAAGACCCGCTGCAGGTCCTCGAGCACGGCGCCCCGGCCCGCGACGAACGCCGCCGCCGTCTCGTCGGCGATGACCGGGAGCCCGCCGACCAGCGCGTCCTCCTTCGAGGCGAAGTAGTTGAAGAAGGTGCGCGTGGAGACGTCGGCGGCGCGCGAGACGTCGTCGATGGTCACGCGCTCCGGCCCGCGCTCGCTAGCGAGGCGGAGGACGGCGATCTCGATCGCCCGCCGCGTGGCCAGGCGCTTGCGCTCGCGGAGCCCGGGCTGCTGCTCGCGGGGCCGCTCCTGCTCGGTCAGCACTGCGGATCCACCTCCGGGACGGTCCCCTCGAGCAGGTACGCGTCGACCGCGTCGTTCACGCAGGACGTCGACTTGTTGTAGGCCGTGTGGCCCTCGCCGTCGTAGGTGACCAGGTGACCGGCGGAGAGCTCGCCCGCGAGCGCCTGCGCCCACACGTAGGGCGTCGCGGGATCGTTCGTGGTGCCGACGACCAGGATGGGCGCCGAGCCCTCCGCGGTGATCGGCTCGCGGGAGCCCTCGAACGCCGCCGGCCACTCGCTGCAGAGGATGTCGCCGTAGGCCATGTAGCGGCCGATCGTCGGCGCGGCCTGCTCGAGAGCGGCCTCGTCGGCGCGCATCGAGGCGGTGTCGGCGTCGTAGGAGTAGTCGACGCAGTTGATCGCGAGGAACGCCTCGGTGGTGTTGTCCGCGTACCGGCCGTCCGCGTCGCGCCCGTTGTAGGCGTCCGCGTACTGGAACGCGACCGCGGCGTCGCCCCGGCGGACGCCGGCCAGCATCTCGCTCAGCGCTCCCCACGCCGTGGCGTCGTAGAGCGGGTAGACGATCGCGGTGAACAGCGTGCTCGCGCCGAGCTCACGGCCGTCGGCGGCCCGGATCGGCGAGGCGTCCACGTCCTCGAGCATGCGCTTCAGCTGGGCCATCCCCGCGTCGACGGTGCCGGTGAACGGGCAGTCGTCCGAGCGGAGGCAGTCGGCGAGGTAGGCGCGCAGTGCGCTCTCGAACCCCTTCGCCTGCTCGCGCACCACGTCGAACGAGGTGGCCGCCGGATCGATCGCGCCGTCGAGGACGAGGCGGCCGACCCGGTCCGGGAACAGCCCGGCGTAGGTCGCTCCGAGGAACGTGCCGTAGGAGTAGCCGAGGTAGTGCAGCGTCTCATCGCCGAGCGCCGCGCGCAGCACGTCGAGATCACGGGCGGCGCTCGGGGTGCCGACCTCGGGCAGCAGCGGCCCGCCGCGCTCCTGGCAGGCGGCGGCGAACGCAGCGGCGGACGTGCGCTGCGCCTGGATCCACTCGTCGCTGCCCCGCTCCCCGGGCGTGATGTCGTAGAGGTAGGAGTCGAGGCCCGCGGCGTCGAGGCAGGAGACCGCGGTGGAGGCGCCCACTCCGCGCGGATCGAAGCCGACGACGTCGTACCGGGCGGCGAGCGCGGAGTCGACCGCGTAGTCGGCGCTGTCGCGGATGAAGTCGACGCCCGACGCTCCCGGTCCGCCCGGGTTCACGAGCAGGGAGCCGATCGCCGGTCCCTTCGTCGCGGGTCGGCGCACCAGGGCGATCGACGCCGTCTCCCCCGAGGGGTCGTCCCAGTCGAGCGGGACTGTCGCGTCGGTGCAGAGAGCGCCGTCGCCGCAGTCGTCCCAGACCAGCACCTGCGAGTAGTAGCGCTCCAGGGAGTCGTCGACGGTCTGCGGATAGGGGGTGGAGGTCCGGTCGACGCTCGGGCCGGGCGCGAAGCAGCCGGTCAGGAGGGACGCGGCCGCGACGAGCGCGACGACGACGGCCGACCGGCGCCCCCGCCTCACGCGGCCACCGGACGGCGCGCCGCGACGACGAGCAGCGCCTCGAGAGCGAGGACCGGGGAGACGTTCGCGTCGATCCGCTGCCGGGCGGTCGCGATCGCGTCGAGGACGGCGAGCGTGCGGTCGTGCGGAGTCGCGTCGGCGAGCGCGGTCATCTCGGTCCGGACCTCCTCGTTGATGACGCCGCCGGGCGCTCCGAGCTGGAGGCGCACCACGTCGCGGTAGAGGGAGAGCAGGTCGACGAGGATCCGGTCGAGGCCGTCGCGGAGGCTCCGCGTCGCGCGTCGCTTCTGATCCTCCTCGAGCGCCCGCAGCTGCGAGCGGAGCTGCGCGGGCACGGTGCCCCCGGGCTCGACGCCGAGCGAGCGCAGCGCCTGCTGCCGCTCGGCCTCGTCGCGCTCGAGCGTGATCGCCTTGGCGTCCTCGGTCGCGACCTCGATCATCCGCGCAGCGCCGAGCACCGCGTCCGAGACGCCGCGGAGGCGCAGGGCGATGCGGAGCGTCTCCTCGCGGCGCTCGCGCGCGTTCGCGTCGGTCGCCAAGCGGTGCGCCATCCCGATGTGGCTCTGAGCCTGGCGGGCGGCGCGCTCGGCGGTCTCGGGGTCGACCCCGTCGCGGCGCTCGAGGAGACCGGCGACGTCCTCGATGCTCGGCACGCGGAGCCGCACGGAGCGGACGCGGGAGCGGATGGTGGGGAGCAGATCGGCCTCGCTCGGGGCGCACAGGATCCAGACCGTGCGCTCCGGCGGCTCCTCGAGCGCCTTCAGCAGCACGTTGGACGTGCGCTCGCTCATCCGGTCGGCGTCCTCGATGACCATGACGCGGTAGCGCGACACCGAGGGCGAGTACTGCGAGCTGCTGACCAGCCGCCGCACCTCGTCGATCGAGATGATCACGCGCTCGGTCGTCAGCACGGCGAGGTCGGGATGGGAGCGGGCGGCGACCTGACGGCAGTCCGGGCACTCCCCGCAGCCGCCGTGGCGGCAGAGCAGTGCGGAGGCGAACGCGTAGGCGAGGTTCGAGCGGCCGGACCCGGGAGGGCCGGTGATGAGCCAGGAGTGCGTCATCGACGACGACTCCCGGCCACGGTCGTCCCGGGGCGTCGAGGCGTCCTGCAGGGCGCCGATGGCGTGCTCCTGCCCGACGAGCTGGCTCCAGACGGTCATGCCACCAGGCTAACCGCGAGCACCGACAGCCGACGCGCCGTCGAGGAGCGCGGCGACCCGCTCCCGCACCGCGGCCGCGATCTCCTCGACGGGGAGAGCGGCGTCCACGACGAGGAAGCGCTCGGCGTCCGTCTCGGCGATCGCCAGGAACGCCTCGCGCACGCGCCCGTGGAACTCCGCCTTCTCGGCCTCCAGCCGGTCGAAGCGGGTGCGGGCCGCGTCGAGCCGGCCCCGCGCGACGGCGGGGTCGAGGTCGAGCAGGACGGTGAGGTCGGGCCTCAGGTCGCGGGTGGCCCATTCCGAGAGCCGCCGGACCTCGACGGCGTCGAGGACCCGCCCGGCTCCCTGGTAGGCGACGGAGGAGTCGATGTAGCGGTCCTGCACGACGACCTCGCCGCGCTCGAGCGCCGGTCGCACGAGCGTCCCCATGTGCTGGGCGCGGTCCGCCGCGTAGAGCAGGGCCTCGGCCCGCGGGTCGATCTCGCCGCGGTGGTGCAGAACGATCTCGCGGATCTGCAGGCCCACCTCGGTGCCTCCGGGCTCGCGGGTGCGGACGACGGTCTCGCCCCGCGTGCCCAGCCACTCCTCGAGCAGCCGGGCCTGCGTGGTCTTGCCCGCGCCGTCCCCGCCCTCGAGGGTGACGAACAGCCCGGTCACGACTCCGTCGCGTCCGACGTCTCGGCGGCGGCCGCCGCGGCCGCGCGGCTCGCGGCGGTGGCGCGGGGCGCGGCGGGCTTCTTCGCTGCGGTCGTCTTCTTGGCGGCCGCCGTCGTCTTCGCCGCGGTCGTCTTGGCCGCCGTCGTCTTGGCCGCCGTCGTCTTGGCCGCCGTCGTCTTGGCCGCCGTGGTCTTGGCCGCCGTGGTCTTGGCCGCGGGCTTCCTGGCCGGCGCGCGCTTGGCCGGAGCCTTCTTGGCCGGGCCCTTCGCGCGCTTGTCGGCGAGCATCTGGACCGCCTGCTCGAAGTCGATCTCCTCGATCGTGAGGCCCTTGGAGATCGTGACGTTGGTCTCGCCGTCGGTCACGTAGGCGCCGAAGCGTCCGTCGCGGATCCGGATCGGCTTGCCGCTGACGGGGTCCGCCTCGAACTCCTTCAGCGCGCTCGACGCGCGTCGCGCCCCGTACTTCGGCTGGGCGAAGATCTCGAGCGCCGTCGGCAGGTCGACCTCGAAGATCTGGTCCTCGCTGGTGAGCGACCGGCTGTCGGTGCCCTTCTTGATGTACGGGCCGTACCGGCCGTTCTGAGCCGTGATCGGCTCGCCGCTCTCGGGGTCGTCGCCGACCGTGCGCGGCAGGTCGAGCAGGCGCAGCGCCGTCGCCAGGTCGATCGACGCGACGTCCATCGACTTGAAGAGGGAGGAGGTGCGCGGCTTCACGACAGCGGGCTTCTTCGCGCCGCGCTTCGCGGGCGCGGGCTCGACGACCTCCCCGGTGGCGGGATCCGCCGTGGTCTCCGGCTCCGGATCGACCTCGGTCACGTAGGGGCCGAAGCGCCCGTCCTTGACGACGACGGTCTTGCCCGAGTCGGGGTTGCTTCCCAGCACGCGGTCGGTCTGCACCGGGGCGTCGACGAGTTCCTGCGCCTTGGCGGGCGTGAGCTCGTCGGGAGCCAGCTCGAGCGGCAGGTTGACGCGACGCGGCGTCTCCTGCCCCTCCTCCTGGGCCACCTCGAGGTAGGGGCCGTACTTGCCGATGCGCAGGGTGATGTCGTCGGTGATCCGGACGGAGTTGATGCTCTTCGCATCGATCTCGCCGAGGTTGTCCACGACGTGTCGGAGCCCGGGGTGCGTGCCTCCGCCGAAGTAGAAGCGGTTGAGCCAGGCGACGCGGTCCTCCTCGCCGCCGGCGATGCGGTCGAGGTCGCCCTCCATCTCGGCGGTGAAGTCGTACTCCACCAGGTCGGAGAAGAAGTCCTCGAGAAGCCGGACCACCGAGAAGGCGATCCAGTTGGGCACGAGGGCGGTGCCGCGCGGAGTGACGTAGCCGCGGTCGACGATGGTGGAGATGATCGACGCGTAGGTGGAGGGCCGGCCGATGCCGAGCTCCTCGAGCGCCTTAACCAGGCTCGCCTCCGTGTAGCGCGGGGGCGGCGAGGTCTCGTGGCCCTTGGCCTCGACCTCGGCGACGACCAGGCTCTGGCCGACCTCGAGCACCGGCAGCTTGGCGTCCTTCTCGTCGCGGGCGCCGTGACGCTCCTCGTCGCGCCCCTCCTCGTAGGCGAGCAGGAATCCGCGGAAGGTGATGACGGTTCCGGAGGCGGTGAACTCGGCGGTCTTCGCGACGTCGCCGGCCGGCTCGGCGAGCAGCGTCACGGTGGCGGTCGAGCCCTTGGCGTCGGCCATCTGCGAGGCGACGGTGCGCTTCCAGATGAGCTCGTAGAGGCGGAGGTCGTTGCCGCGGAGGGTGCCCGAGAGCTGGTCCGGGGTGCGGAAGGTCTCGCCCGCGGGCCGGATGGCCTCGTGCGCCTCCTGCGCGTTCTTGTTCTTGCCGGAGTACAGGCGGGGCTTGTCCGGGACGGTCTCGGCTCCGTAGAGGGACGCGGCCTGGGTGCGTGCGGCGTTCAGCGCCTGCTGCGAGAGCCCGGGCGAGTCGGTCCTCATGTAGGTGATGAAGCCGTTCTCGTAGAGCGACTGCGCGACGCTCATCGTCTGGCGCGCCGAGAAGCGGAGCTTGCGCGCCGCCTCCTGCTGGAGCGTGGACGTGGTGAACGGGGCGGCGGGGCGGCGCGAGTACGGCTTGGACTCGAGGTTCGAGACCCGGACCGTGGTGGCGGGGTCGCGCAGCGCCTCGGCGAGGGCACCGGCGGTGGACTCGTCGAGGACGGTGACGTCGCCCTTCAGCTGACCGCGGTCGTCGAAGTCGCGGCCGCTTCCGATCCGCTTGCCGTCGAGCCGAGCCAGGCGGGCGTCGAAGCCCGCCGCGGCGTCCGACTCGGGCGCCAGCACGGTGGCGAGGTCCCAGTAGCTCGCCGACACGAACGCCAGGCGCTCCCGCTCGCGGTCGACCACCAGGCGGGTCGCGGCCGACTGCACCCGGCCGGCCGAGAGCCCGGGGCCGACCTTGCGCCACAGCACGGGCGAGATCTCGTAGCCGTAGAGGCGGTCGAGGATGCGGCGGGTCTCCTGGGCGTCGACCAGGGAGGTGTCGATGTCCCGGGTGTTGTCGCGCGCCTTCTGGATCGCGTCCTTCGTGATCTCGTGGAAGACCATGCGGTGCACGGGGACCTTGGGCTTGAGCTCCTCGAGGAGGTGCCACGCGATGGCCTCACCCTCGCGGTCCTCATCAGTGGCGAGGTAGAGCTCGTCGGCGTTCTTCAGCGCGCGCTTGAGGTCGGCGACCGTCTTCTTCTTCTGGTCGGACACGACGTAGTAGGGCTCGAAGCCGTTGTCGACGTCGACGGAGAACTTGCCCAGCGGGCCCTTCTTCAGCTCCGGGGGGAGGTTCTTCGGCTCGATGAGGTCGCGGATGTGCCCGACGGAGGCGAGCACCTCGTAGCCGTCGCCCAGGTACTGGGCGATGGTCTTGGCTTTCGCCGGCGACTCGACGATCACCAGCTTCTTCGTGCCGGACACAGTTCTCCTCGATTGGTGCTGTCGGGTCGGACGACCAGTGGTCCGACGTCCCCTGCTGCGGGGAGACGGTGCGCGGCGACGTGGTGCGGGGAACGGCGACGCGTCCCCATCGGCGGGGGCGCCCGACAGGCACACCATACACACTGACCCCGGACGTGCTGCCCCCTCCCGAGGACACGGGGACGTCGGGAGGACGCTGGACACGGCCTCGGAGCCGCCTGCCCGGCCTGCCGTCGACGGGGGTGACGCGCGGCGCCGATCGGCGCATGATGAGGCATGGCAACGACGCACACCACCACGACCTCCGCCTACACGGCCAAGCTCCTCGACGGACCGCTGGAGGGCAAGACCCTCCGCCGGGGATACGGCGACGATCAGGCCCCCGCCGCACGCCTCGAGATCCCCGGGGCGAGGGCGGGCTCCCGCTACATCTACCTCCTCGCCGGCGGCCTCGAGCACGACGAGGGCGCGGGCGCCCTGCCGACCGCCGCCGCGTACCGGTACCAGCGACTCTCCTCCGATTGACGCGCTCCCGCGGCGTCGTCCGCACCTCGGTCCGGGCGACTCCCGCTGCTGCCTCCGCCCTCAGGGCGGCGGGCCGGCCCTCGACCGCGCCGTGAGGGAGAGCGGACCCGCGGCGACGGCCGCCTCCGTTCTCGCGACGCCGCCGTCGACGTCGCAGAGGACGAGCTCGGCGCCGTTCGCGCGGGCCACGGCGGCGGCACGTTCGCACGGATCCCCGGCCAGCAGGCCGGAGGCGACGTCGGCCGCTGCCAGGGACGAGGCGTCCGCGGCGGCGACCGCTCGCTGGTGCCCGACGACTCCTGCGCAGCCGGCGAGGACGGCGGCCGTCACCAGGATCGTGCCCGCGACGACTCCGATCGCCACGACCGCGGCCGATCCCTCCTCCCGGTCGCGGACAGCCCCGGGGAGCCGGCGGATCATCCGCCCCCGCCCAGCGCGCAGGACCGGACCGAGACCGGGAGCGAGACCGCCGGGAGCGGGTGCAGCCGGGCCGCGACGTCGACGCAGACCAGTCCGTCCTGCTCCCCCGCCGTGAGCGACGACCCCGTCACCCGGGCGAGCGGCGCGCGGGGGTCGTCGCCCCGGGCCGCGGACCGGGCCGCGTCGGCGGCCGCGTCGACGAGCCGGACGTACTGCGCCGAGGCCGCTACCGACCCCAGGCACAGCGCCAGCACCGCGACCACCGCCGGGAGCACGAGCGCGAGCTCGGCAGTGGCCGAGCCCTCCTCCTGGACGAGCCGCCCGCGCAGCAGCGGAAGGCCTCTCATCCCGCCGCGGTGAGCGCGCGGGTCACCAGGTCGGTCAGGATGCTCCGCACCTCGTCGCCCTTGAGGATGACCACGAGCAGCCCGGCGAAACCGACCGCGGCCATCGTCGCGATCGCGTACTCCGCCGTCGCCGACCCCTCCTCGTCGCCCAGAGCGCCGAGGCCTCCCCACCCGGGTCGGCGCCACTCGACGCGCCCCGCGGAGACGTCGATGCCCGTTCCTCCGCCGGACGCCGCACCTCCGCCGCTCCTCGAGCCCCGGCTCGCTCCGGGCACACCACTTCCCGCATCCCTGCTCCTACCGAGTCCTCGACTCCGGGAGACTCCCCCGCCGCTGATCGCCGTGTCACTTCTCATCCGTCCTGCTCCGTTCCGCCCCGCTCCGTGCCCCTCCTCCGAGGATCGCTGACTCCCGATCCCGCCGATCGACCCTCCGGCCGATCCGTGGAGACGCCTCCCGATCCCGCCCCTGTGGAGGAGCGGTCGACCGCGTCACGCCGCCACCGAGAACGTCGAGAGCAGCACCGAGACGACCATCGGAGCCACTCCGAGCAGCAGGAACGCCGGCAGCACGCAGACTCCGAGCGGCAGCATCAGGGTCACGCCGAGCCGAGCGGCTCGCTCCCGCGCCCCCGAGGACGCCCGTGCCCGGACCAGAGCCGCCTCGCTCCGGAGCAGGCGTCCCGCCGGCACGCCCGCCGCCGCGGAGAGGGCGAGCACCGGGTCCGCGTCGGAGAGCACGCGCTCGCCCGAGTCGAGCCCGCACTCAGCGAGCGCCGCCACGACCCGGGCGCGCGACGACTCGATCGAGCCGCCACCGGCCAGCGCCACCGAGAGGAGGTCGAGCGCGAGCCCGGGCGCCGGATCGGCCGGGGCCGCGCTTCGGACGAGGCGCCGCGTCCACGCGTGCGCGGCCGCCATCAACCCGGCTCCCCCGACCAGGCAGACCGCACCGGGCACCGTCCCGAGGAGCACGCCGACCACGTCGAAGCCCAGCAGTGCCCCCAGACCCAGCGCCGCCAGCGGCAGCGCGCTTACGACCCTCCCGGTGGCGGAGGGACCGGCCAGAGCCACCTCGATGTCCCGGCGGGCGCGCGCCAGCTCGCGCAGGGACTCCGCCAGCTCGCCGAGAGCGGCGGCGACCGGCGCGCCGGAGTCGGCGGCCACCCGCCACGCGGCGGCCAGCGCCGCCCACGCAGTCGTCTCACCGGTGTCCGGCGCTCGCCGTCGCGGCCGCTTCCGCTCCGAGCCGCTCCGCCGCGAAACCGGCGTCCCGCGCAGCAGCGCCTCCGTCACGTCGCCCCCGCGGCCGGCCTCCTCCGACGCCGCCCGGAGCAGTCGCCGCCGCCGCGCGTCCCCGCTGTCCGCCCCCTCCGCCCCCGCGAGATGCCTGAGGGCCGACGCGGGAGCCACTCCCGCCGCGAGGAGGACGGCCAGTCGGTGCACGACGGCCGCGACCTCGTCCAGCCCGTCGCGGCCCGTCACGCGCTCGACCTCGAGGCGCTCGGGAGCGACCCGTCCTCGACCCTCAGGCGGCCGGCCGCGTCGAGCGCGAACGTCCCGAATGCCGCCAGCCGCCGCCGCCCGGCGCGGCGCTCGAGGTGGAGCACCAGGTCGATCGCGCTGACCGTCTGGCGGGCGATCGCCTCGGGCCCGAGCCCCGCGAGGACCCCGAGCGCCTCGAGACGCGCGGGCACGTCCTCGAGGGAGTTCGCGTGGAGGGTCCCCGCACCGCCGTCGTGCCCGGTGTTCAGCGCGGACAGCAGCTCGCGCAGCTCGACGCCGCGGCACTCGCCGAGGACCAGGCGGTCCGGACGCATCCGCAGCGCCTCCCGCACGAGCCGGTCCAGGCCCACGGCACCGGCGCCCTCAAGGTTGGGCTGCCGCGCCTCGAGCGAGACGACGTGCGGGTGCGCCGGCCGGAGCTCGCCGACGTCCTCGATGGCGACGATCCGCTCGGTCGGCGCCGCGCACCCGAGCAGGGCGCCGAGCAGGGTGGTCTTGCCCGATCCACCCGCTCCCGTGATCAGCAGGTTCCACCGCTCGCGGACCGCCCGGCGCAGAAGCCGCACTCCGTCGTCGTCCAGCATCCCCGCTGCCTGCAGCTCCCCGAGCGTCCAGGAGTCCGACCGCGGCACCCGCACCGACACGAGCGCTCCCCCGGTCGCCACCGGCGGCAGCACGACGTGCACACGGACCCCGTGGCGGAGCCTGACGTCCACGCACGGGCTCGCCTCGTCGACGTGCCGTCCACCGGCCGCGACCAGCGCGACGGCCAGCCGCCGTGCTCCGGCGGCGTCGAGCGTCCACTCCGGCACCCGCTCGGCACCGCCGCCCCGGTCGATCCAGAGGCCCGCGCCGCCGTTCACGAAGAGGTCGGTCACCGCGGGGTCCGCGGCGTGCGGCGCGAGCAGCCCGAGGCCGGCGGCGGCGGGCCGCACCGGCAGCGGGTCGCGGCGGTGCTCGGCGGGGACGAGGGGGACGAAGTCGCGGGTCATCCCGGCACGCTAGGAGCCCGTTCCGCGCGCCGGGGCGCTCCCTGCCCGATCGGAGGAGAGACGCCCGCGTCGGCGCCTGTGGAGGAACGACCCGGGCCGAACGCGCGCGCAGGAGCGGCCCGGCGCTCTCGGCAGGGAGCCCCTCCGAGGAGGGTCCCCACGGCGCAGAGAAGCCCAGTCGACGAGGAGACGTCCCGGCATCGCGGAAACGCCCCCGCGAGCAGGGCTCGAGCGGGGGCGTCCCTCCGCCGGATCCGGCGGGAAGAAGGGGGCGGCACCCATTGGGGGGAACAGGTGCCGCCTCGGCGGCGCTGGATTGGGGGGAATCACTTGCGCCGCTGGGCCGAAGTTCATTCGGCCGTATGCAACTGTAGGGGACGGATCGCGATTCGCCAAGCCCGGATCCTGTTCTCTGCGGACTCTTATCCGACACCCGCCCCGCACCCAGCTTGCGGCGCTCGGCGATCCGCGCTGGAGGCGGGCGCTACGGTGGTGCGACGCCGACCGCGCGGGCCGGCGAACGTCTCACTCGCGAAGGAGCGAATCGCAGATGTCCACTCCCCCCGACGCCCCGGCCGCCGACCGGAACGCCATCGACAACCTCCTCCACGAGACCCGCCGGTTCCCGCCGCCGGCCGATCTCGCCGCCGGAGCGGTCGCGACCGCCGCGCTCTACGACGAGGCCGCGGCCGACCGCCTCGCCTTCTGGGCCGACCGGAGCCGAGAGCTCCTGCACTGGCACCGACCGTTCACGCGCACCCTCGACTGGAGCGAGCCCCCGTTCGCGAAGTGGTTCGACGACGGTGAGCTGAACGTGGCCTACAACTGCCTCGACCGCCACGTCCTGGCCGGCCACGGCGACCGCGTCGCCCTGCACTGGGAGGGCGAGCCCGGCGACTCCCGCTCGATCACCTACGCCGAGCTCACCGCCGAGGTGAAGCGCGCCGCGAACCTGCTCACGAGCCTCGGCGTCCGCGCCGGCGACCGCGTCGCGATCTACCTGCCCATGATCCCGGAGGCGGTCATCGCGATGCTCGCCGTCGCCCGGCTGGGGGCGGTCCACTCCGTCGTCTTCGGCGGATTCAGCGCCGAGAGCCTGCGCGCGCGCATCGACGACGCGGAGGCGACACTCGTCATCACCGCCGACGGCGGCTGGCGCAAGGGCGCCGTCTCGCCCCTGAAGCCGGCGGTCGACGCCGCGCTCGCCCTCGGCGGCGAGTCCAGCGTCCAGCACGTCCTGGTCGTGCGCCGCGGAGGCAATGAGGTCGCCTGGCACGAGGGGCGCGACCTCTGGTGGCACGAGGAGATCGTGGCGGTCGACGCCGACCACGTCGCCAAGCCGTTCCCCGCCGAGCAGCCCCTCTTCATCCTCTACACGAGCGGCACGACCGGGAAGCCCAAGGGCATCCTGCACACCAGCGGCGGGTACCTCACCCAGGTCGCCTTCACGCACCGCGCGGTCTTCGACCTGCACCCCGAGTCGGACGTCTACTGGTCGACCGCGGACGTGGGCTGGATCACCGGGCACAGCTACGTCGTCTACGGCCCGCTCGCCAACGGCGCCACCCAGGTGATGTACGAGGGCACTCCGGACAGCCCGCATCCCGGCCGCTGGTGGGAGATCGTCGAGAAGCACGGCGTGACGATCCTCTACGCGGCGCCCACGGCGATCCGCTCCTTCATGAAGCTCGGCCGGCAGATCCCGCAGCGCTTCGACCTCTCGAGCCTGCGCCTGCTCGGATCGGTCGGCGAGCCGATCAACCCGGAGGCGTGGGTCTGGTACCGCGACGTCATCGGCGGCGGCCGCACCCCCATCGTCGACACGTGGTGGCAGACCGAGACCGGCGCGATGATGGTGTCCCCTCTGCCCGGCGTCACGACGCTCAAGCCCGGGTCCGCGCAGGTCGCTCTGCCGGGCATCTCGATCGACGTGGTCGACGACTCCGGGACGCCGGTCGGCGCCGACGAGGGCGGACTGCTCGTGATCACCGAGCCCTGGCCGGCGATGCTGCGCGGCATCTGGGGCGACCCGGAGCGCTACGTCGAGACCTACTGGTCGAAGTTCGGCGACCGCTACTTCGCGGGCGACGGAGCGCGTCGCGACCAGGACGGCGACCTCTGGCTCCTGGGGCGCGTGGACGACGTGATGAACGTCTCCGGCCACCGCCTCTCGACGGCCGAGATCGAGTCGGCCCTCGTCTCGCACCCGGTCGTCGCCGAGGCGGCCGTCGTGGGAGCCGCGGACGAGACCACCGGCCAGGCCGTGGTCGCGTTCGTGATCGCGAAGGCGAGTCAGGCCGAGGCGCTGGCCCACGGACACGACGAGCTCGAGGCCACCCTGAAGGCGCACGTCGCCGAGCACATCGGCGCGATCGCCCGCCCGAAGCGGATCTTCGTGGTGCAGGAGCTGCCCAAGACCCGCTCGGGGAAGATCATGCGCCGGCTGCTGCGCGACGTGGCGGAGGGACGTGCCGTGGGCGACACGACGACGCTCGCGGACACGCAGGTGATGGCGGTGATCTCCTCCGCGATCGCCGCGGACTGACCGGGCGCCGCCCCCTCCCGCCGCGTGGGCCGGAGGGGGCGGTGCGTCAGTCGAAGGCGACGATCAGCTCGACCTCGACGGGAGCGCCGAGGGGCAGCTCCGCCACCCCGACGGCCGAGCGCGCGTGACGGCCGGGCTCGCCGAACACGTCGCCGAGCAGCTCCGAGGCGCCGTTGATCACGCCGGGCTGCCCGGTGAAGCCGGAGGCGGACGCGACGAAGCCGGTGAGCTTCACGATCCGCGTCACCCGGTCGAGCGATCCGATCGCGTCGGCGACGGCCGCGAGCGCGTTGAGGGCGCAGGTGCGGGCCAGCTCCTTCGCCTGCTCGGGCGACACCTCGGCGCCGACCTTGCCGACCAGCGGCAGAGCGCCGTCGACGAAGGGGATCTGCCCGGCCGTGTAGACGAGGCCGCCGTGCACGACGGCGGGGACGTAGGCGCCGGCGGGGACCGCGACCGCGGGCAGCTCGACGCCGAGCTCCGCGAGACGCTCGGCGATCACGCGCCGGCCTCGGCGACGGGGCGCTTGAGGTACGCGACGAGGCCGCCCTCGGGACCGGTCACGATCTGGACCAGCTCCCAGCCCTCGGATCCCCAGGTGTTCAGGATCGCCGTGGTGTTGTGGATCATCAGCGGGGTGGTGATGTACTCCCAGCGCGGGACGGACATGGCTCTCCTCGGGTGCGGCCGGTGCGGGACGACTGCTGAGCGCCGCGCGTCGGCGGGATGAGCGCCGCGGCTCGTCCGAGCGCGGCGACTACGCTGATTCTATGTCGGGGCAGGGCGGGACCAGAGTCGTGAAGACCATCGGGGGCGCCGTCGGCGGTCTGATCGGCATCGTCGCCATGAGCGTCGTCGCGGGAGTCCTGGTGGCCGCCTCGGTGACGCCGGCGATCGCGCTGAGCGGCATGGCCGCCGGCAACACGGTGGAGATGTTCGACAACCTCCCCGAGTACCTCGAGATCGGCACGCTCGCCGAGAAGAGCGACGTGTACGCGAAGGACTCCTCCGGCGGCGACGTGCTGCTCGCCTCCTTCTACGCCCAGAACCGCGTCGAGGTGGGCTGGGACGAGATCTCGCCGTTCGTGAAGGACGCCGTGGTCGCCTCCGAGGACCCCCGCTTCTACGAGCACGGCGGCATCGATCTGCTCGGCACCGTCCGCGCGGCCGCGACGACGGCCATGGGCGGGGACGTCCAGGGCGGCTCCTCCATCACGCAGCAGTACGTCAAGAACGTGCTCGTGCAGAAGGCGGAGGCGCTCAGCGATCCGATCGAGCGCGACGCGGCCTACCGCGAGGCCACGGAGACCACTCCGGAGCGCAAGGTCGCCGAGATGCGGCTCGCCATCGGGCTCGAGAAGGAGTATCCGAAGAACGACATCCTGCTGGGCTACCTCAACATCGCCCTGTTCGGCGGCACCGTCTACGGCGTCGAGGCGGCTGCCCGCTACTACTTCGGAGTGAGCGCGAAGGACCTCTCGCTCGCGCAGTCCGCCGCGCTCGTCGCGATCGTGAACAACCCCGAGAAGTTCCGCTTCGACCGGCCCGGCGACCCGGCGAACCCCGCCGCGGAGGGCTACCCGCAGACCCGGGACCGGCGCGACTACATCGTCACCCGCATGGACCTCGAGTCGAAGGTGACGTCCGAGCAGGCGCAGGCGGCCGTCGCCGAGCCCGTGACGCCGAACATCACCGAGCCGAGCACCGGCTGCCAGACGGCCGGAGTCGCGGCCTTCTTCTGCGACTACGTCACCTGGGTCATCAAGAACGACGACGCGTTCGGTGCGAGTCAGGACGAGCGCGACGCCACCTTCAAGCGCGGCGGCTACCGGATCTACACGACCCTCGACTCCGACCTGCAGCAGGCCGCCGTCTCGGCCACCGACGACTGGGTGCCCAAGTCGATGGCGAACGTGAACATCGGCAGCGCGAGCGTCTCGGTCGAGGTCGGCACCGGCCGCATCCTCGCGATGACCCAGAACAAGGACTACTCCAACGATCCGGACCTGACGGGCCCCAACTACACGAGCGTCAACTACAACACCGACTTCGGGTACGGCGGCTCCTCGGGATTCCAGGTCGGCTCGACCTACAAGGTGTTCACCCTCGCGGAGTGGCTGCAGGAGGGGCACTCGCTCGGCGAGAGCGTCGACGGCACCCGCCGCGCCTACACGACCTTCCGTGACAGCTGCGAGCCCGACGGCGTCTACTACGGCGAGTCCTGGAACCCCGGGAACGACGAGGGCGGCAACGGAGGAGTGACCACGGCTCTGCAGGCCACGACCGGCTCGATCAACACCTCGTTCGCCGCCATGGCCCAGCAGCTGGACCTCTGCGGCATCCGCAACACGGCGCTGGCGATGGGCGTGCACCGTGCCGACGGGACCGAGCTGCAGAAGCTCGCGCCGACCATCCTCGGCACCAACGAGATCGCTCCGCTCACGATGGCCACGGCCTTCGCCGGCTTCGCGAACAAGGGCACCGTCTGCACGCCCATCGCGATCGACCGCATCGTCGACCGCACGGGCGCCGACGTCGCGCCGCCCGCCTCCGAGTGCAGCCAGGGGATGTCCGAGGAGGTGGCCGCGACCGCCGGCTACGCCCTGCAGCAGGTGGTGACGGGCGGCACCGGCGCCCCCTCCAACCCCCGCACCGGGGTGCCGCACATCGGCAAGACCGGCACCACGGACGACGCGCTGCACACGTGGATGGTCGGCGCGAGCACCGAGGTCGCCACCGCCACCTGGGTCGGCAACGTGACCGGCTTCACCTCCATGCGCGGATTCAGTCTCAACCGGGTGAACGCCGGTCAGGTGCGCCACCAGATCTGGCCGCGCATCATGCGCGTCGCCGACGCCAAGTACGGCGGGACGGCGTTCCCGGCTCCGGTCCGCTCGCTCGTCGACGCTCCGCAGGAGGCCGTGCCCCAGGTCACCGGCCAGAGCCCCTCTGCGGCGGCCTCACGCCTGCGCTCCGTCGGCTTCACGGTCCGCGTCGACACTTCTCCGGTCCCCTCCGACCGCCCGGCAGGGACGGTCGCGCAGACGAACCCGCCCGCCGGGTCGCGCGTCTCCCGGGGCGCGGAGATCACCCTGCAGATCAGCGCCGGACCGGGCGCCCCGCCCCGCGCGGGCTGAGCCCCTGCACCCCCGGCTGCTCCCGAGGGAGCGTCCGGCAGAATGAACGCGGCCGCGCTCGCGGCCGACGTGCGAGAGAAGGACCCATGACCGGACGCACCCGTCGCCCCCTCACCACCGCCCTCGCGACCGTCGCCGCGGCCGGAGCCGTCGCCGCGGCCTGGGGCATCGGCGTCGAGCGGACGCTGTTCACCGTCCGGCGCACGTCGTTCCCGGTGCTGCCCGCCGGTTCCGAGCCGATCCGCGTCCTGCACGTGTCGGACCTGCACATGGCCCCGTGGCAGAGCAAGAAGCAGGAGTGGATCCGCTCGCTCCTCGCCCTGGCCCCCGACGTCGTGGTCGACACCGGCGACAACCTCGGCCACCGCGACGGCGTGCTCGGCATCCGCCGGGCCCTGGAGCCCTTCGCCGGGATCCCCGGCGCCTTCGTCAACGGATCCAACGACTACTTCGGCCCTCGGATCAAGAACCCGCTCCGCTACTTCGTCGGCCCCTCCAAGAACCCCACGCAGCACGAGGCCGATCTCGACACCGACGGGCTGACCGTCTTCTTCTCGGACGGGCTCGGCTGGGTGGACCTCAACAACCGCGCCGAGAGCATCACGGTGAAGGGGACGCGCATCGAGTTCTTCGGCGTCGACGACCCGCACATCGGCCTCGACCGCATCGACCTCGTCGCCGGAGCCGTGGACGAGCTGCGCGGCGCGGAGGACGGACCGGCCGGGGTCAGCATCGGCGTGGCGCACGCGCCCTACCAGCGCATCCTCGACGACTTCGTCGCCCGCGGCGCCGAGGTGATCCTCGCCGGGCACACGCACGGCGGGCAGGTCTGCGTCCCGGGCTTCGGCGCCCTCGTCACCAACTGCGACATCCCGCGCGACAAGGTCGCCGGCTCGACGACGTGGGACAACGGACTGCGCAGCTCGTACCTCAACGTGTCGGCCGGAGTCGGCACCTCGATCTACGCACCGGTGCGCTTCGCCTGCCGGCCCGAGGTGACCCTCGTCACGCTCACTCCGGCGGCCTGACGAGGGGTGTCCGACGGCGGTCCGGAAATCGGCTACTATTGTCGAGGCTCGTGAGCGGTTCTCCGTGATGAGCACACCGGGGTGTGGCGCAGCTTGGTAGCGCGCCTCGTTCGGGACGAGGAGGTCGTGGGTTCGAATCCCGCTACCCCGACCGGTGAGAAGCCCGGCCAGGATCGATGATCCGGCCGGGCTTCGTCGTTCCCGGGGCGTTCTCGGAATTCTGCTGTGGCGGGGCTCGCCCGCAGGCGGATGCTCGCCCGGGCCGGAGCCCGGTCGACGACGGAGCCGGCGCGATCACCGCCCCGCGCTCTCCGGCTCGAGCACCCCTGTCGGCGTCCCGAGCGTCCTGCGCACGGGCGTGCCTCCAGCCCACTCCCCCGCGCCTCCCGGCCCGATCCCAGCAGCCGGGAGCGAGACTGTTCTTCCGCCGTCGTCGCCGCCCCCGCCCGACGACCGACGAGAGGAGCACCGTGACCCGGTCGCTCACCCGCCTCACCCTCGCCATCGGCGTGCCCTACGTGGTCGCGCTCGCAGCGATCGCCTTCTGGCCGACGCCCGTCGATGCGGGAGTGCGGGGGGATCTCGGCCGAGTGACCTCCTGGTTCGCCCGGCACGGCCTCCCGATGGTCGACTACGCGTTCATCGAGTCGACTGCCAACATCGCCCTGTTCGTGCCCCTGGGGCTGCTCCTGGCCCTCAACCTGCGGCTCCGGAGGGCGTGGGTCGCCGTCGCCGTCGGCGCCGTCGTGAGCTCGCTCATCGAGGCGGGCCAGCTGCTCTTCCTCTCGGCGCGCTTCGCCACCGTCGACGACGTCGTGATGAACACCTCCGGCGCCCTCCTCGGCGCGGTCGCCGGCGTCCTGCTCCGGATGGTCGTCCGCGCACGACGACGCCGGAGGGCGGCGGAGTGGGACGACGCCTTCGCGCACATCCCCCTCCGCGGCACCTCCGGCGTCGTGGCGGACCAGCCGAGCCGCGTCAGCTGAGACGACGGCTCCGCCGCGTCAGCGGCCGAGGCCGCGGTACTCCCAGCCGGCCGCACGCCAGGCGGCGGGGTCGAGGCAGTTGCGACCGTCGACGAGGAAGGTGTTGGCCACCTTCGCCGCCGTGGCCGCGGGGTCGAGGGCGCGGAACTGCTTCCACTCCGTCACGACGACCACGGCGTCGGCACCGGCCAGCGCCTCGTCGACGTCGGTCGTGTAGGTGATCTCGGGGTAGCGGCGGCGCGAGTTCTCGATCGCCTCGGGGTCGGTCGCGACCACGGTCGCACCGAGGTCGTGCAGGCGCGCGGCGACGTCGAGCGACGGCGAGTCGCGGATGTCGTCCGACTCCGGCTTGAACGCCAGACCGAGCACCGCGATGCGGCGGCCCTCGACGGAGCCGCCCAGGCCCTCGGTGACGAGGTCGACGACGCGCTGGCGGCGACGCAGGTTGATCGCGTCGACCTCCTTGAGGAAGGCGACGGACTCGCCGACGCCGAGCTCGTCGGCGCGGGCAGAGAAGGCTCGGATGTCCTTCGGGAGGCAGCCGCCTCCGAAGCCGATGCCCGCGTTCAGGAAGCGGCGGCCGATCCGCACGTCGTAGCCGATCGCGTCGGCGAGCTGCGTGACGTCCGCGCCGGTGACCTCCGCGATCTCGGCGATCGCGTTGATGAACGAGATCTTGGTGGCGAGGAAGGCGTTGGCCGAGACCTTCACCAGCTCGGCGGTGGCGTAGTCGGTGACCACGAGCGGGGTCTCGGCCGCGAGCGCCGTCGCGTAGACCTCGTCGAGGGTCGCCTTCGCCGCTGCTCCGGCCTCGCCCGCGGGCACGCCGTAGACGAGCCGGTCGGGGCTGATCGTGTCCTTGACGGCGAAGCCCTCGCGGAGGAACTCGGGGTTCCAGGCGAGGGTCGCACCGGAGGAGGCGATGCGGTCGGCCAGGCGGGCGGCGGTGCCGACGGGGACGGTCGACTTGCCGACGACGAGGGAGTCCGCCTCGAGGTAGGGCAGGAGACCGTCGATCGCCGAGTCGACGTAGGTCATGTCCGCGGCGTTCTCGCCCGGCTTCTGCGGGGTGCCGACGGCGACGAAGTGCACGGCCGCACCGGCGGCGTCGGCCATGTCGGTCGAGAAGCGCAGACGCCCGGAGGCGACGCCGGAGGACAGCAGCTCCGGGAGGCCGGGCTCGAAGAACGGCGCGGTGCCGGCGGCCAGGGCGTCGATCTTCTTCTGGTCGACGTCGATGCCGATGACGTCGTGGCCGAGCTCGGCCATGGCGGCAGCGTGGACGGCACCGAGGTAGCCGCAGCCGATGACAGAAAGCTTCACAGGGGTTCTCCGAATCGTGGCGGGTTCGTGTCGCGGTCGCGACGGTGAGGAGGAGCGATGCGATGCGGCGAGGCGTCAGCGCGCCCGCGGACGCGCGACTACCGCCGCGCCAATGCTCTCAGATCACGGGAGACGTCGGCGACAGCCGCCGCGATCTGCGCCGCCACGCGCTCGTGCACGGCCTCGCTGCGGCCGATCGGGTCCTCGATGTCGTCGCCGCCCTCGCCCCGCGGGGCGCGCCCGCGGTGGGCGGCGGCGAGCCGCACGACGGCGCGGAGCCGCGCGGCGGGGTCCTCGACCGTCGGCAGCGGCACCTCCCTCACGACGAACGGCAGCACGCGGGCGAACTCGAGCAGCGTGAAGCCGCGGAGGAGGAGCGACGGAAAGCGCCGGGAGGCGTCGACCAGGTGGTCGCGCGTCATCGTGAGCAGGAGGTCGGCGTCGCCGACGATCGCGTCGCCGAGCACCGCGCTCGTGTGCGCGGCCGGGTCTCCCCCGTGCTGAGCCGAGAAGCGGGCCGAGACCGGGTCCATCGGCAGCCCGTCGCGCGTCCTCACTCCGGCGCTCGTGAACGCGAAGAGTGGACCTCCCGCGGGCGAGGTCGCGTCGGAGAGCGCGGCGCGCAGCAGCTGCTGCGCCATCGGCGACCGGCAGATGTTGCCGGTGCAGACCGAGAGCACGGTGAAGACGGGGGCGGCGGAGGCGGCGACCGGTTCGTCCGGTCGCCAGCTCCGGCGGGCGGGGCGGGCGGAGTCGTCTCCCGGGAAGATCATCGCGGGGCGCTCAGGCCGAGGTCGACGCGGGCTCGGGCTCGACGGCCGTGTCCGGGCGGGCGCCCGATCGCTCGGAGCCGTAGTAGCTCGTGTAGTAGTACCCGTAGCCCCGGCCGACCTGGCCGCGCGCGGGCACGCGGTTGAGGATCACGCCGAGGGTGTGGCCGCTGACCCGCTCGAGGTTCTGGATCGCCTTGCCCAGCTCGTCGGTCGTCGTCCTGCCCGCGGAGATGACCACGAGCGCGCCGTCGGTGCGGGCGGTGAGGATGGCGCCGTCCGTGACGGGCAGGAGCGGCGGCGCATCGACGATCACGATGGCCTCGCGGGCGATCTCGTGCAGGAGGATGTCCATGCCGTTGGAGCCGAGCAGCTCGGACGGGTTCGGCGGGATCGACCCGGCCCCGAGCACCCAGAGGTTGCCGGACGGGCCCCACGGCTGCAGGACGTCCTGCAGCTCCGCCTTGCCGATCAGCAGGTCGGTCAGACCGACGCCGGGCACGAGGCCGAACGACTTGGCGACGGTGGGCTTGCGGAGGTCGCCGTCGACGACGACGGTGCGCTGACCGGAGGCGGCGAGCGTCACCGCGAGGTTCGCGGTCACCGTCGACTTGCCGTCCGAGGGCAGCGGGCTCGTCACGACGATGATGCGCGGCGGGCTGTCGATGTTCATGAACTGCAGGTTCGTGCGGAGCTCGCGCAGCGCCTCGGCGAGTGCGTGCTTGCCGTCGGCCTTGATGTAGTCGGTCGTGTCGGCCTCGGGGACGATGCGGTTGGTCTCGCTGAGGCGCTTGTCGACGGGGAGGGTGCCGACCACGGGGAGGTCGAACAGGCGCTCGACCATCTCGGCGGTGCGGATGCGCCGGTCCAGCGTGTTGCGGACGAACGCGTAGACGAGGCCGAGGACGAGGCCCGCGAGCGCGCCGACCGCGAGGACGAGGCGCAGGTTCGGGAACGCCGGCGAGGACGGGAGCGCCGCGGTCTGCAGGACGGTGAGGGAGACCGTGTCGCCGACGCCCGTCTCCTGGTTGACCTGCTGCACCTTGGTGGCGATGGCCGCGACCCAGGCGTCGGCGAGCTTCTGCGCGCCCTCGGGGGTGGAGGCGGTGGCGCTGACCTTCATCACCGGGGCGACCGTGTCGGCCTGCACCGCGATCGCCGAGATCAGCGTGGCGGGCGAGACGTCGAGGCCGAGGCTGTCGATCGCGATCTGCGCCACGTCGCGCGAGGTGGCGATCGGGACGTACGTGGCGAGGCTCGACTTGGCGACGGACTGCGCGATCTGCTGCGTGTAGATCGCCTGGCTGTCGTCGGCACCGGTGGTGGCGACGGAGACGAGGCCCTGCGAGTCGGCGACGTACCGCGGCTTCTGCGTCAGCGACCAGCCGAAGGCGACGAGAGTGCCGAGGAGGATCGCCGCGACGATCGGGATCCAGTGGTCGCGCAGGAGCCGGAGGACGTCTCGAAGTTCCACAGAGTCAGATTTCCTTCGCTGGTACGGATCACGCGGCGGGCGCCGGAGACGGGTTCTTCCGAATTCTGACACAGCGCTTCCGCGCCCTCGGCGCCAGGCGCGTCAACCGTGCCACCCGTCGGGGGTGGGCTCCGGCGGAGTCCCTCTCGTGATCACTCCGAGGCCCTCGAGCTCGACGACCGCCGACTCGACGACCGCCTCCGCATCGACGCCGGCGGGCGGCGGGCCCGCCTCCTCGAGCACCGCGGCGACGAGACCAGGCAGATCGGAGCCCCGGCCGGCGTGGCGCCAGATCGTCGGGCCGATGCCGGACAGGCGCACGAGGGTGCCGCCGCAGAACACGAGCAGCTGGCCGTCGGCGAGCTCCACCGCGTCGTTCGCAGGGGTGCGCAGGACGGTGCCGGGCAGGGCCTCGCCCACAGGGTCGAGCTGCACGGAGACCACCTCGGACCAGGCGGACGGGGCCTCGGCGCCGAGGGACGCGAAGACCTCCTCGACCAGGTGCACCACGCTCGCGGCCTCGGAGTAGACCAGTCGCCGGACGCCGCCCAGCGCCGAGAGGGTGCGGACGAGATCGGCGATCGGCCGCGGGCGGGCCGAGAGGTACGAGGTCTGCGGCACCAGATCCTCGATCGCGTCGACCGGGTCGACGTGCTCGAGGAAGGGCGTCCCGACGCCGTCGCGGCGCTCGAGCAGGAGGACGCCCGCCAGCCGCAGGGGCGCCTCCGGGACCGGTCGGAGGGCGAGCGACCCGGGGGCCAGCTGCGCCTTCGGCGCCGATCCGGTCAGCGGCTTAACCGACAGCGGCTTGGGATAGGGCAGGACGCGCCCCTCCGGGGTCACGCCGACCGTCTCGTCGGTGACGTAGCCGAAGCGGGACCCGAGCGTCCGGGCGATGGTGGTCTTGCCGGTCCCGGAGGCGGCGACGAAGGCCAGCACGCGGCCGGACTCGTCGGAGATCCCGCAGGCGTGGAGCATCAGCAGGTCGGCGCGCCTGGCGCCGATCGCCTCGAGGGTCAGGGTCGAGGTCAGGGACTCCTCGAGCTGCGCGAGCGTGGCGCTCGAGACCCGGGGCGAGCCGTCGACCGGGACGGAGGGGTCGTGCCCCACCTCGGCGAGGACGTCGCGTGCTCCCGCGTCGGGCTCGGACGCGCAGGCCGCCCAGCTGTCGGCGATCCGCGCCGCGTCCTCGTCGCCGACGCCGCGTCCGAAGACCACGCGGAACGGGGTCTCGAGGACCGAGACGGACAGGGTGCGGGGCTCGGCGCCCCTCCCCCCGGCGATCAGTACGCCCCGTCGCGGGCGAGGACGGCGCGCGCGGTCTTGAAGAGGATGACGATGTCGCCGGTCATCGACCAGTTCTCGACGTAGTACAGGTCGAGGCGGACGGTGTCCTCCCACGAGAGGTTCGAGCGTCCGCTGACCTGCCAGAGCCCGGTGATGCCCGGCTTCATCAGGAAGCGGCGGTGCACGTGCTCCTCGTACTGCTCGACCTCGCGGGCCAGCGGCGGGCGGGGGCCGATCAGGGACATGTCGCCGCGAAAGACGTTCAGGAACTGGGGCAGCTCGTCGAGGCTGAAGCGCCGGAGGATCGCACCCACCCGGGTGACGCGCGGGTCCTTCGCCATCTTGAAGAGGATCGAGTTCCCCTCCGCACGCTGCTGCGACGCGAGAGCCGCCAGTCGCGCCTCCGCGTCGACGACCATCGAGCGGAACTTCAGCATCTCGAAGGTCGCGCCGTTCAGGCCGATGCGCTCCTGCCGGAAGAGCACGGGCCCGGGGCTGGTGACCTTGACCAGCACGGCGACGACGACGAGCACCGGCGCGCTGAGGATGATCAGCATGGTCGACGCCAGGATGTCGAAGAGGCGTTTGGCGAACCGCTGGCGGCCGTCGAAGCGCGGGGTCTCGACGTGGATCAGCGGAAGGCCCGCGACGGGGCGGGTGTGGATGCGCGGACCGCCGATGTCGGTGAGGCTCGGCGCCACGACGAGGTGCTCGCGCCCGGGCTCGAGCGTCCAGCTCAGCTCGCGGATCCGCTGCGGCGCCAGCTCGTCGGAGCTCGTGACGACCACCGTGTCGGCACCGGTGGCGTCCATCACGGCGCGGACGCCGTCGATCCCGGTGAACCCGTGGACCGCGAGGCCCGAGAGCTCCTGCTCGCTCCGCAGCGCGTCCGCACCGCCGACCGAGGTCGAGACGGCGCCGACGAGCTTGTAGCCGGCCTCGGTGCCGCGACGCAGCTCGCGCGCGGTGTGCAGGACGCTCGCGCGGGAGCCGAGGAGCACGACCTGGCTCGAGAAGCGGCCCGCCCGGCGCTGCCGGGTGAGCCAGGAGCGCCAGACCAGGCGGCCGACGCAGATCAGCACGATCCCGGCGGGGAACGCCGTGATGATGTAGCCGCGCGCGAGCAGGATCTGGAGCAGGTAGGCGATGATCGCGACGATGCCGAAGAGCCAGATGGAGGCGTCGACGACGCGGCGGTACTCGACGTAGCCGGTGCCGACGATCCGGCGGTCGCGCGTGTCGAAGACCTGGAGGGCGAGGAGCCAGCCGACCGACAGGGCGACGGACACCCAGGTGTAGCTGACCGCGATGTCGGCGGGGTTCTTGAACCCCAGGTCCGAGTTCAGGTTCAGGTCGAACCAGAAGAGCTGCGTGCCGAAGACGGAGAGGACGATCGCGACGACGTCCGTGATGAGCAGCCGTCGCCGGTAGTCCTGCTCCCACGACGGCCGACGCCTCAGCGGTGCCCCTTGCGCCGTCATCGTTTCCCCCGACCTTTCCTGCTGCTTCGAAAGGCGTAATTCCGTTTCCGGTGTTGTCACGTCGTCAGGCTACCCACTTCCTCGTTTCGGAGGGGTGTCGCGCCGGTGAGGAACGCTCGACCGGTCAGCCGCGGAGCCGGCCGCGACTCTCCTGGAGGTAGCACGCGCCGCACAGCGACTCGTAGGTGACCGCCGTTCCGTCGATCGCGACCTGATCGCCGTCGAACACGAAGCGGCCGTCCACGACGCGCCCGTTGAAGATCGCTTTGCGCCCGCACCGGCAGATCGTCTTCAGCTCCTCGAGGCTGTGGGCGATCTCCAGGAGCCGCCTGCTGCCCGGGAACGCGGCGGTGCGGAAGTCCGTGCGGATGCCGTACGCCAGGACGGGCACGTTCTCGAGGATGGCGATCCGGAGCAGATCGTCGACGTGCGACTCCGGCAGGAACTGCGCCTCGTCGACGAGCAGAGCGCTCACGTCGCGCTTCGACTCGGCCAGGACGCGGGCCCGGGCCGCGGTGAAGACGGCCACCGGGTCCCCGTCGGGCTCGAACAGGATGTCCACCGGACGGGTCACGCCGAGCCGCGACACGATCAGCTCCTCGCCCTTCGTGTCGACGGCCGGCTTGGCCAGCAGCACCCGGTGCCCGCGCTCCTCGTAGTTGTGCGCGGCCTGCAGGAGCGACGTGCTCTTCCCGCTGTTCATCGCTCCGTAGCGGAAGTACAGCTTGGCCATCAGGTCTCCTCGGGGCGGGTCCGGAGGCGGGGCCCCCGGGGTGAGCAGGGGCCGGTCACGGGAGGAACCCGTCCTCGCCGGCGCGGCGGATCAGATCGGCCCGGCGGCTCGCGGGCCTGCCGACGGCGACGTACTTGCGGCGCACGCGCTGCAGATAGGTCTTCGCGGTCTCGAACTGCACGTTCATCTTGGCGGCGACCTCGGGGGTGCTCGATCCGGACGCGTAGAGGCGCAGCGCCTCCAGCTCGCCGGCGCTGAGCCGTGGGCGCTGCTGCGCCGCGACTCCGGACGGCAGGGGCCGCCACTGCGCGGACGAGACGTCGGCAGAGCGCATCTCGAGAGCGGCGCGGGTCTGCTCCATCACCTCGGCGAGCGGGCGCGACTTCGCCAGGTGCCGCACCGCTCCGGCCTTCAGGGCGCGCTCGCGGACCTCGTCGTCCTCGCTCGCGGAGAGCGCCACGACCGCGGCTCCGGCCGCCCGGCAGGTCCGGATCCGCGCCTCGATCGAGATCGGCTCGCGCAGCTCGACGTCCATCACGACCACCTGGGTGGGGAAGACATCGCTCGTCACCAGGTCGTGCCAGGTCGAGGCGGCCACGACGACCTCGAAGTCCGGGGCGTGGGTGCGGATCCACGCGCTCGTCGCCGCGAGCAGGTCCTCGCGCGGGTCGAGCAGGCCGAGCCGGACCGCACGGGGTGCCGCGTCGCGGGCGCTCCGGGCGGAGGAGCCCGAGGGCTCACCGGAGCGGGTGACCATGCGGACGATCCTAGCCGCGGCCGGGCCCGCCCCCGGCTCAGAACAGCGTCGGCTGCCCGACGCCGGGCAGGATCGCGGCGCGCTCCGGCCCGAGCTCCCCGACCAGCAGCCCGTCGTGCTGGAGAGAGCGCCGCTCGCCGCCGAGGGTCCGCAGCGTCCCGAGCGAATTCAGGGCGGAGGACTTGACGGAGCCGGTGGCAGGGTCCTCTTCGCCGCGCTCGAGCCCGTGCGCGCGCATCAGCGGGCGGATGCGCGCGGAGAGCCAGCGCCGGTACTCGAGAGGCGCGTAGGCGTCGCGGCCCGGGTAGAGCGCTCGGTACTTGTCGACCAGCTCGGGGTGCTCCTGCCCGAGCCACTGCAGGAACCACTCCTTCACCCCGGGCTTGAGGTAGAGGGTCGAGTACATGATCGTGCTGGCGCCCGCCTCGCGGCAGGCCCGGAGCGACTCGTCGAGGTGCGCCCGTGTGTCGGTGAGGAACGGCAGGATCGGCATCAGGAACACCGAGCAGTCGAAGCCGGCCTCCCGTGCTGCGGTGACCGTCGCCAGCCTGGCCGCCGCGGTCGGCGCACCCGGCTCGACGGAGCGCTGGAGGCCCTCGTCGTAGACGGCGATCGACACTCCGAGGTCGACCGGGACGTGCTCGGCGGCCTCGCGGAGCAGCGGCAGGTCTCGCCGCAGCAGCGAGCCCTTCGTGAGGATCGAGATCGGGGTGCCCGAGGCGGCGAGCGCGGCGATGATGCCCGGCATCAGCCGGTAGCGGCCCTCGGCGCGCTGGTACGGATCGGTGTTGGTGCCGAGTGCCACGGGGTGCCGCTCCCAGCTCGGCTTCGCGAGCTCCCGGGTGAGGACCTCGGCGACGTTCACCTTCACGACGATCTGCGAGTCGAAGTCGCGGCCGCCGTCGAACTCGAGGTACTCGTGCGTGGGCCGGGCGAAGCAGTAGGTGCAGGCGTGGGTGCAGCCGCGCATCGGGTTGATGCTCCAGCCGAACGGCATCTTCGAGGAGGTGTGCACGCGGTTGAGCGCCGACTTCGCGAGCACCTCGTAGAAGGTGATGCCCTCGAACTCCGGTGTGCGCACAGTCCGCACCAGGTCGGTGAGCTTGACGAGCCCGGGCAGCGCGGCCTCGTCGGCCGTGCCGATCGACTGCCCGCTCCACCTCACGGAGCCATTAGAACATACGTTCGAACGGGTCGCACCCGATCAGACCGAGGCGGACAGCTCCAGCGTCTCGGCGGTCGCGGTGACCGTCTGCTCGGCCTTCTCGGGCGCGTCGTTGAGCGTCGAGCCGTAGCTCGGCACCAGTGCGCGAATCCGAGGCTCCCAGGCCTTCATCCGGTCGGGGAAGCACTTCTGCACGATGTCGAGCATGATCGGCACGGCGGTCGAGGCTCCGGGCGAGGCGCCGAGCAGGCCGGCGATCGTGCCGTCCCCTCCGGTGATGACCTCGGTGCCGAACTGCAGCACGCCGCCCTTCTTCTCGTCCTTCTTCATCACCTGGACGCGCTGGCCAGCGGTGATCAGGTACCAGTCCTCGTCGCGGGCGGTGGGCAGGAACTCGCGCAGGGCCTTCATCTTCTTGCCACGGCCGGCGAGCACCTCGCCGATCAGGTACTTCATCAGGTCGAGGTTGTCGCGGGCGACCGCGAGCATCGGGCCGATGTTGTGCGGCCGGATCGACAGGGGCAGGTCGAGCCACGAGCCCCGCTTCAGGAACTTGGGCGTGAAGCCCGCGTAGGGGCCGAAGAGGAGGGACGACTCGCCGTCGACGACGCGCGCATCGAGGTGCGGCACCGACATCGGGGGCGCGCCGACGGCGGCCTTGCCGTAGACCTTCGCCTTGTGCCGGGCGACCAGCTCGGGGTTGTCGGTGCGGAGGAACTGCCCCGAGATCGGGAAGCCTCCGAAGCCCTTGATCTCGGGGATGCCCGACTTCTGCAGGAGGTGCAGCGCACCGCCGCCGGCGCCGACGAAGACGAAGCGGGCGGTCACTGACTGGGGCGTGCCTCCGACGACCTGCTTGAGGTCGAGGCGCCAGGTGCCGTCCTTCTGCCGGGTGATGTCGGTGACCTCGCGGCCGGTGTCGAGCGTGCCGCCGTGGGCGACGACGTGGTCGAACAGCTGGTGGGTCAGCGAGCCGAAATCGACGTCGGTGCCGGCCGGCATGCGCGTCGCCGCGTAGGGGCCGCCGCCGGCGGGACGCTGCTCCATCAGCAGGGGCGCCCACTCGTGGATGGTCTTGACGCTCTCGGTGAACTCGATGCCGGCGAACAGCGGCTGGTCCTTGAGGGCCTCGTAGCGCTTCCGGAGGTACTCGACGTTGGCCTCGCCGTGCACGAAGGTCATGTGCGGCGCCGGGTTGATGAAGCTGGAGGGCTCGCGGATGTCGCCGGACTCCACCAGGCTCGACCAGAACTGGCGCGAGATCTGGAACTGCTCGTTGATCTGGATCGCCTTGGCCGGGTCGACGGAGCCGTCGGCCGCCTCGGGCATGTAGTTCAGCTCGCAGAGGGCCGCGTGACCGGTGCCCGCGTTGTTCCACGGGTTCGACGACTCCTGCGCCACGTCGCCGAGGCGCTCGTAGGCGGCGATCGTCCAGTCGGGCTGCAGCTGGGTGATGAGTGCGCCGAGCGTGGCGCTCATGATGCCCCCACCGATGAGGGCGACGTCGACCGGTTCCGAGGAGTTCACGAGAGTCGAGTTTACGCTCGCCCGCGGACGCCGCGGCCGGGAGGGGCCCTGCTCCCCCATCAAATTCGCGGCTTTTCCACCCGGAGGGGGCCGGAGCGCTCGGCGCCGGCCCCGTCCACGCCGGTCAGGAGACGGGCTGCTTCGCCGCGATGAGCTCGGCGATCTGCACGGCGTTCAGGGCCGCGCCCTTGCGGAGGTTGTCGTTGCTGATGAAGAGCGCGAGGCCGCGTCCCTCCGGGGCGCCCTCGTCGGCGCGGATGCGGCCGACGAAGCTCGGGTCCTTGCCCGCGGCCTCCAGCGGAGTCGGCACCTCGCGCAGCACGACGCCGGGCGCGTCGGCCAGCAGCTCGCGAGCACGCTCGGGGCTGAGGGCGGAGGCGAACTCGGCGTTGACGGAGAGCGAGTGGCCGGTGAACACGGGGACGCGCACGCAGGTGCCCGAGACCAGCAGCTCCGGGAGCTGGAGGATGCGGCGGCTCTCGTTGCGGAGCTTCTTCTCCTCGTCGGTCTCGTTCGAGCCGTCCTCGACCAGGCTCCCCGCGAACGGGATGACGTCGAAGGCGATCGGGGCGACGTACTTGTCCGGCGCGGGGAAGTCGACCGCCGAGCCGTCGTGCACCAGGTCGAGCAGGTGCTCGTCGGCGACGGCGGCGCGGACCTGGCCGGCCAGCTCGTTCGCTCCGGCCAGTCCGCTGCCGGACACGGCCTGGTAGGTGCTGACGATCAGGCGCGTGAGCCCCGCCTCGCGGTCGAGGACCTTGAGGATCGGCATCGCGGCCATCGTGGTGCAGTTGGGGTTGGCGATGATGCCCTTGACCGCCTGGTCGATGGCGTGGGGGTTCACCTCGCTGACGACCAGCGGGACCTCGGGGTCCATCCGCCAGGCGCTGGAGTTGTCGATCACGGTGACGCCGGCCGCGGCGAAGCGGGGCGCCTGCGCGCGCGAGCCGGTGGCTCCGGCCGAGAACAGGGCGATGTCGAGCCCCGACGGATCGGCGGTCTCCACGTCCTCGACCACGACGTCCTCGCCGCGGAACGGCAGCGTCGTGCCCGCCGAGCGGGCGGTGGCGAAGAAGCGGATGGACGCGATCGGGAAGTCGCGCTCCTCGAGGAGGCGGCGCATCACCTTCCCGACCTGGCCGGTCGCGCCGACGACGCCCACGTGGAGGGGGGTGCTGCTCATGCTGTGCTCTTTCGTCCGTGCGGCGCGCGGGCCGCTCGTGGCGGGGGGATCGAGGGAGAGGGTACCGGTCGCTCCGGCCGCTCGGGAGGAACGGCCGGATCGCGAGGGTGTCCGGCCGTCAGCGGCCGGTGCCGGCGTAGACGACGGCCTCGTCCTCGGCGTCGAGCCCGAAGGCGGTGTGCACGACGCGCAGGGCCTCGTTCACGGTGTCGGCGCGGGTGACGACCGAGATGCGGATCTCGCTCGTGGAGATCATCTCGATGTTGATCCCGGCCTCGTAGAGGGAGCGGAACAGCTTCGCGGAGACGCCGGCGTTGGTGCGCATCCCGGCGCCCACGAGCGCGAGCTTGGCGATCTGGTCGTCGTACTGCAGGGACTCGAAGCCGACCTCGTCCTTCTCGGCGTTGAGAGCCATGAGGACCGTCTGGCCGTCGGCCTTGGGCAGGGTGAACGAGATGTCGGTGCGGGCGGTGGCCGCAGCCGACACGTTCTGCACGATCATGTCGATGTTGGAGCCGGTCTTGGCCACGATCGTGAAGATCTGCGCGGCCTTGCCCGGGATGTCGGGGACTCCGACGACGGTGATCTTCGCCTCGTTCAGGTCGGCGGCGACTCCGGCGATGATGGGCTCTTCCACGGCTTGTCCGTTCTGCTCGGCGCCGGCGGTCTCGGCGTTGTAGACGATGGTGCCCTCGTTGGGGCTGAAGGAGGAGCGCACGTGGAGCGTGACTCCGTGGCGGCGGGCGAACTCGACGGCGCGGATGTGCAGCACCTTCGCTCCCGCGGCGGCCAGCTCGAGCATCTCCTCGCTGGTGATGCGGTCGAGCTTGCGGGCCTTCTTGACGACCCGCGGGTCGGCGGTGAAGACGCCGTCGACGTCGGTGTAGATCTCGCAGGTGTCGGCGCCGAGTCCTGCCGCGAGCGCGACGGCGGTGGTGTCCGAGCCGCCGCGGCCGAGGGTGGTGATGTCCTTCGTGTCGCGGTTGAAGCCCTGGAAGCCCGCGACGATGACGACGGCGTTCTCGTCGAGCGCCTCGCGGAGGCGGACCGGGGTGATGTCGACGATGCGGGCGGCGCCGTGCTGCGCGTCCGTGATCATGCCGGCCTGGCTGCCGGTGAAGGAGCGGGCCTCGAAGCCCATGCTCTTGATCGCCATCGCCAGCAGCGCCATCGAGATGCGCTCGCCCGAGGAGAGCAGCATGTCGAGCTCGCGAGGGGCGGGGATGGGCGTGACCTGGTGGGCGAGCTCGAGCAGGTCGTCGGTGGTGTCGCCCATGGCCGAGACGGCGACGACCACGTCGTTGCCCGCCTGCTTGGTGGCGACGATCCGCTTCGCGACCCGCTTGATGCTCTCCGCGTCGGCGACGGAGGACCCGCCGAACTTCTGGACGATCAGGCTCACGTGCTGCTCCCGTGTCGGTGGCTGGACCGCCGTCGCGACCCGACGGGCGAGTCTACCGGTCGACCGCATGCCGGAGCGGTCATGCGACTCCGGCGGCCGCGTCAGTTCTCGACGAGCCGGCGGCCCTCGAAGGCGCGGCCGAGGGTGATCTCGTCGGCGTACTCGAGGTCTCCGCCGACGGGCAGCCCGGAGGCCAGGCGGGTGATGCGGATGCCGAGGGTGCTGAGCATGCGCGAGAGGTAGGTCGCCGTCGCCTCGCCCTCGAGGTTCGGGTCGGTCGCGATGATGACCTCCTGCACCTCCCCGTCCGCGAGCCGCTGCAGCAGCTGGCGGATGCGGAGCTGATCCGGGCCGATGCCGTCGATCGGGCTGATCGCGCCGCCGAGCACGTGGTAGAGCCCGCGGAACTCGCGGGTGCGCTCGATCGCCGGGACGTCCTTCGCCTCCTCCACGACGCAGATGACGGCGCGGCTGCGGCGCGGATCGCGGCAGATCCCGCAGGTCGCCTCCTCCGCCACGTTCCCGCAGATGTCGCAGAAGTGCACACGGCCGCGCAGCTCGAGCAGGATCTCGGCGAGCCGGGTGACGTCGAACGTCTCGGTCTGCAGGATGTGGAACGCGATGCGCTGGGCGGACTTCGGGCCGATGCCGGGGAGCCGGCCGAGCTCGTCGATCAGCTCCTGGACGATGCCTTCGTACATGCGGTCGCCTCCTCTCGGGTGGGGCGGACGGCATCTCCTCGATGGCGACCTCGTCCC